>NZ_JAPTFX010000083.1:0-19434 GCF_030985895.1 Stenotrophomonas sp. Sm6012
CCGCCCCCCCCCCTCTCTTGCGTGTGCGCGCCGGCCACGGTTCCGGCCGGAATCCGGCCCATTCCCGCATCGGCGGCGCTGTCTTTTGATGTCGGCTTCACGCAGCCGTCCCCGTCTTACAGATGCAGGGCGCGTGCCGCCCGATCCTTCAGAGCGCGCCGCGATCGCGGCCGCCCAACCAGGTTGACGAGGTTCAGATGTCGCATCCGCTCACGACCGCTTCGCGCCCGTCCACGCTGCGCCGCAGCCACCCGATGGCCTGGGCCGTCGCCGTTGCGCTTGGCACGGTGGTGGCGCCGGCCAGCCAGGCCCAGCAGGCATTCAGCCCGGCCTGGTTTGCCGACCGCGGTGCCGCCCAGGGCGCGGCCGCACAGAGTGGACGCATGCCCAGCGGGGTGCCGATCCAGTTCCAGCTGCCCGCGCAGCAGCAGGATGCGGCCCGCCAGCAACTGCAGCGGTCGATCGACAACCTGGGGACCGCCGCACAGGCCATCGCGCTGCAGCAACGGTTGCAGCAGGAAGCCAGGCAGGCCCGGCGTGATGCCGGATTCGTGGTCGCCGACGGGCTCGGCAAGGACGGCCTGAAGGTGGATGAGAACCCGCTGACGCGGGGCTGGACCAACGCGCGCGAGGCCATCCAGGCGCAGGGCGCCGATGGCCGCGTGCAGGTCACCATCGAACAGACCGCGGACAAGGCGATCCTGAACTGGGAGACCTTCAACGTTGGTGCCAACACCACGTTGAACATCGTGCAGAACGCGGACTGGGCGGTGTTGAACCGGGTCAACGATCCCAACGCGCGGCCCAGCCAGATCCTCGGCCAGCTGAAGGCCGACGGCAGCGTGTTCGTGGTCAACCGCAACGGCGTGATCTTCGGCAGCAACGGCCAGGTGAACGTACGCAACCTGGTGGCGGCGGCCGCGCGCATCAGCGACACGCAGTTCCGTGATGAAGGCCTGTACAGCGTCAACGCCAGTTCGGATGCGCTGACCGAGGCGTTCGGCAAGGTGATGGTGGAGCGTGGTGCCCGCATCGCCACCCATGAGCCCACCACGGCCACGCGCGGGGGCGGCTATGTCCTGCTGGCAGGGCGCAGCGTGGAGAATGCCGGCCAGATCGACACCCGCAGGGGACAGACCCAGCTCGCCGCCGGCGACAGTTTCGTGATACGGCGTGGCGTGGGCACGGCACAGAACACGTCGTCCACCACCGGTGGCAACGAAATCGCGCCGCGCTTCGTGGCAGGCAGCACGGCAGGCGATGTGCGCAACAGCGGCCTGATCCAGGCGCGCGAAGGCGACATCACGCTGGCCGGACGTCATGTCGAGCAGGCCGGCGTTGCGGTTGCCACCAGCACCCTGAACCAGCGCGGCACCGTGCACCTGCTCAGCTCCGCCAGCGATGGCAAGGCCAGCGTGACCCTCGGCCGTGATGCCACCACGGCCATCCTGCTTGAGGACGATGGCAAGACCACCGCGCTCGACAGCCAGCGGCAGGCGCTGCTGAACGAGTCGTCGGCCCAGGACAAGGTGCGCAGTACCGCTGCACAGGGCGCGTTCGACAACCTGTCGCGGCTGCAGGATCGGCGTGACCAGTCGCGCGTGGAGATCGTCTCCGGTGGCACGGTCGAGGCCCAGGCCGGGTCGCTGACCCTGGCGACCGGTGGCCAGATCGTGGTCGACACACGCCAGCGCACGCTGCTGGGCGATGGCGCACGCGTGGATGTATCCGGTGCCACCGGGGTGAAGGTGGCGATGGAGAGCAACCAGCTGGAAATCAACGTGCAGGGCAACGAACTGCGCGATGCCCCGGACGTACGCGATGCCGGCACGCTCAACAGCAGCCGGGTCTGGGTCGACCGGCGCGGCCTGATCTACGTGCCGGCCGGGACAGGCGGCCATGAAGGCGAACGATGGTATGCCGGTGGAGGGTTGCTGGAAGTGAGCGGCTACCTGGGCAACCAGCGCCACTCCATCGGCGAATGGGCCGCGCAGGGCGGCACCGTGCAGCTTGCCGGCAGTGAAGTGGTCAGCGCCGCGGGTTCGCGGATCAACCTGTCCGGCGGCAGCCTCGATGTGGCCAGCGGCATGCTCAAGGAGAGCTGGCTGCGCGGCAACGATGGACAGCTGTATCGCCTGGACGACGCGCCGGTGGATCGTGGATTCGCCGGCCTGTATCGCGGTTTTGAAGTGGAACAGGCGCGCTGGGGCATCACCGAGGCCTGGCGCAATCCGTTGATCGGCAATGAATCGCGTTACGAGAACGGCTACACGGTGGGGCGCGATGCCGGGCGGCTGCTGGTTTCGGCGCCCACCGCGGTGCTCGAGGGGCAGATCGATACGGCCGTGTTCAATGGCGTGCGGCAGACGCGGGCACCGGGCAGCAGCACCGATGGCTACGTGCAGTCGCAGACGGCGGTGGCACGCGGCGCGCAGCTGTGGCTGGGGCGCTACGACGGTACCGGCCGCAATGCGGTGTTCGACTCGCAGGTGCGTATCGGCACGCCTCCGGCGGCGACCGCACGCTGGAGCCTGCAGGGCGCGCTGGATGAAAGCCGGCGCAACACCGTCTGGCTCGATGGCGCACAGTTGAGCGTCCAGCAGTGGGGCCGGCTGGACCTGGCGACGGCAGGTGGCATCCGCATCGACGGCGAACTGGCCCTTGCCGATGGTGGGCAGCTGGACCTGGTCGGAGGGCGCGTCAACATCAACGGCCGGGTCCGGATTGCCGGGGGCAGCCTGACCGCCAGCAATCTTCTGGCCGACGCCACCGGCCGCATGCAGGTGGTGCAGGCCAACGGTCGGGGTGTGGTCACATTGGGCGAAGCGGCGGTGATCGACCTCGACGGCCGCTGGGCAAACCAGCGCCTGGACGGCGGCGCCGGCAGCGCGCAGGCGTGGATCAACGGCGGTCGCGTGAACCTGGAAAGCAGCCACGATGTGTCATTGGTCGCAGGCAGCCGCATCAGTGTCGATGCGGGTGGACGCGTCGACCTGCAGGGCAAGGCCAGCGCAGGCAAGGGCGGTGACATCGCCCTGCTGGCCGACAGCAGCCAGGTGACCACCGACGGCAGTGGGCGCTTGCAGCTGGACGGGCAGATCAGCGGCCTGGGCAGCAGCGGTGCCGGCACCCTGCAGCTGGCGACCGGGGGCAAGGTGAGGTTGGCTGACCGGGCCCGCGACGATGGCAGCCTGTGGCTGTCACCTACGCTGCTGCGCAGCGGATTCGGCCAGTACGACATCAACGGCCATGCCGGGCTTGAGGTGGCCGATGGTACCCGGCTGGACGTGCGCGCACCGACGTTGCGCGTGCGCCAGGCCGCTGCCGATGCAGCGACCGCAGGCGAAGGCCTGGAGGCCTGGACGGCACCGCTGTATGCCTTCGACCCGGGCAGCGGGTCGGTTACCCAGCGGCAGGGCGCAAGCGTGCTGCTGCGCTCGCAGCGCAATACGCTGGGCGGAGATGTAAGGATCGGCAGCAACGCGGTCGTGCAGGTCGATGCCGGGCAGTCGATCGAGCTGCGCGGCGGTGGCAACACCGACGTGGCCGGTGCACTGATCGCCAAGGCAGGCAGCATCCGCCTCGACGATGTGCGCGACAACCAGCAGCGCTACCAGATCGGCGGCACCCCGTTGCGCTATCGCATCGGTAGCAACGCGCTGCTGGATGTGTCCGGCGACAGCTTCGCCGCGGAGGACGCCGCGGGTCGTCACCAGGGCGTGCTGCATTCGGGCGGCAGCATCGGGATCGGCGGTACGCTGGACTGGGAGTCGCGCGATGCGCTGGAGAACCGCCCGCCGGATGCCTTCGTAGTGGTCGAGCGCGGCGCGGTTCTGGATGCGTCCGGTACCCGCGAGACGCTGACCGTGGATGGCAGTGGCACCCGTTCCGTGGCCAGCGACGGCGGCACGATCGTGTTGCGCTCGGCCAATGGCCTGTACCTGGATGGCACGCTGCGGGCGGCGGCCGGTGGCGTGGGCGCGCAGGGCGGCACGCTGGGCGTGGCCTTCGGCGGTGGGGTGTACGAGCGCCGGGCGGGCGCTGCGGAGCTTGGCCCGCGTGCAATCACCCTGGTGCAGCAGTCCAGCGATGCAGCCCCTGGCGCGTCCACGCCATTGCAGCACGGGCACGCCGAGCTGTCGGCGGCACAGGTGCAGGCCGGTGGCTTCGACCATCTTTCGGTGTTCGGCGATCTTCGCGCGCAGGGGGATGTCGACCTGCGCGTGGGGCAGAGCCTGCGCCTGTACGGGCTGAGCGATGCCGCGATGGGCATGGCCACCGGCAGCGCGGCGGGATCGGCATTGCACATGCAGGCGCCCTATGTGCGACTTGCGCAGGCACGCTGGTTCCGCGACACCTCGGACAATCCCTTTGTGGCGCCGGTGGCGGCCCGTGCCGACGCCGGCAACCACAGTTTCAGCGCCTCGGCACAGGTGCTGGACGTACGCGATACGGTCGATCTGGCCGGCTTCGGCAGCGCCCACCTTGCCAGCAGCGGCGACCTGCGGCTGCTGGCGAAAGTCAGTGGCAACAGCAACTTCTTCGATACCCAGCTGCTGGCGCCGTCGAGCCTGGACATCACGGCCGCGCAGATCTATCCGGTTGCCGGAACCAAGGGCCGCATCGCGGTATCGATCTACGATGTGCTGGGTGGACAGAACAACTGGACCGATGCCAAGGGCGTGCTTCGCATCCATGGCACCGGCGCCACGCCTCCTGCGGCCGATTCGGTGTTCGGTTCGCTGGCGCTGGTTGCCGCCACGGTCGAGCAGGGAGGCGTGGTGCGCGCGCCGCTGGGACAGTTGGTGATCGGCGGACTGGGCCCAGGCAATGTCGCGTCGCGTATCACGCTGTTGCCCGGCAGTGTGACCTCAAGCAGCGCGGCCGGCCTCAGCGTTCCCTTCGGTGGCACCGTGGATGGCCAGCGCTGGCGCCTGAACGGCAAGGATGTCAGTCCCAGCCTGGTGGGCATGATCAACACCGTGGACACGGTGGGTGTCGACCTGCAAGCCAACAGTGTCGACATCCAGGCAGGTGCGCTGCTGGACCTGTCCGGTGGCGGCACGCTGACCGGCGCAGGGTTCGTCAGTGGCCGCAGCGGCTCGGTGGACGTGCGCAGCCACGCACTGCGTGACGCCAATCCGGCCTACACCTTCAGCGCCAGCAGCAACGCGGTGTATGCCATTGTCCCGTCCTACCGCAACGGCATCGCGCCGCTGGGCCTGGCCGACGGCAGCGCCGACCCGGGCATCGGCCAGCGCATCACCGTGCCTGAAGGCGTGCCGGGCCTGGCGGCGGGCACCTATACGTTGCTGCCGGCGTCCTACGCGCTGCAGCCGGGCGCATTCCGGGTGGAAGTGGGCGCGCAGGGCACGCAGCAGGCGCTGGCCACCGCCACCGGAACCGGCTCGTGGAAAGTCAGCGGCCAGCAGGCGCAGGGGCTTGCGCCTTCCGCATCGCCGTTGTGGACGGACCTGGTGCTGACCCCGGCCGAGGTGGTGCGCCGCCACTCCGGCTACAACGAAACCGGCTACAACGCGTTCGTGCAGGACGATGCGGCGCGCCGCGGCATCGCGCGTGGCATGCAGTCGGTGGACGCTGGCACGCTGCGGCTCACGCTGGGCGCCGGTGCAGGCCTGGGCACCACAGACGCACTGCGCATGCAGGGCATGACACGTTTCGCGGCCGAGGCCGACAGCAAGGGCTTCGGCGGTACGGTGTCGGTGGTCGGCAATGGTGGCCCGAGCACGCTGGAAGTGCTGGGTGCAGGCCAGCGCGCCAGCGCGGGCAGCATGGCGGCCATTTTCGCCGACGCGCTCACGGCGTTGCAGCCCTCGCGCCTGACGGTCGGTGTGACCCTGCGTCCGGACGCCACTCTGCCCGGCACGCTGAACGTGAGATCGGAAGGCGGCGGCGTGCTGGTTCGTTCCGGTGCAACGCTGAGCGCCCCCGAGGTGATCCTGGGCGCCGCGGCCGGTGGCGCGGGCGTGGTGGTCGAGCAGGGCGCCGTGATCAGTACGGTCGGGCGTGGAAAGCCCGGCTACGACGCCACCGATGGCTACCTGATGAAGCTCGATGCGATCACGGGCGTGCTGGCCGTGTCCAACGGCCAGACCAACCTGCTGTCGGGAGGCGCGGCCGCCCGCGTTGCAATCGATGTGGGCGCCTGCCGCAGCGACAGCTGCACCGGGCAGACCCGGTTGCTGTCCGAGGGCAGCATCAATGTCAGTACCGAGGGCGGGTTCCAGCTGCGCGACAACGTCAGCTATGGCACACGCCGCCTGGGCCTGTCGATGACCGCCATCAACCTCGGTGATGCCGCATCGCTGCAGGCGATGGCTGCACAGGGTGCCCTGCCGCAGGGGCTGGCGCTGAACCAGCAGACCCTGCAGCAGCTGCTGCGGGGCAATACCGCGCTTGGCACGCCCGCGCTGGAGACACTGAGCCTGTCCGCACGCGACGCGATCAACGTATTCGGCAGCGTGGACCTGGACACCCGCAATCCGGCCACCGGCAACAGCAGCCTGCGCGAGCTGGTGCTGGGGGCGCCGGCGATCCATGGCTACGGCAAGGCCGGTGACCAGGCCCGCATCTATGCCGACACGCTGGTATGGGATGGCACGCAGGCGGTGTCGACGGTGCTGACCGACGGTACCCCGCAGGCGCCGGGCGCGGCGATGGTCGATCGGCTCGGCCATGGACAGCTCGAGCTCAACACCCGCTCGCTGATCCTCGGACGCGCGCCCTATACACGCCCCAGTTCGGAAGTGCCGGCCCATCGCCAGGTGCTCGGGTTCGACGGCGTCTCGCTGCGGGCCACGCAGCAGGCGCAGTTCGCCGGCAAGGGCACGCTGGACGTCTACCAGGCGCAGGGCGCCTACCAGGCCGGCACGGGCTGGCAGTACAGCGGCGGTGCACTGGACATCCAGGCACCGCTGCTGACCGGCGCGGCGGGAAGTGCCCTGCTGGTACGCAGCGGGGGTGATCTGCGCATCAGCGGCGCAGGCCAGACCCAGGGGCACGATGCGCTGGGCGCCGAACTGGGGCTGCAGGCACGCAACATCCTGATCGACTCCGCCGTGGCGCTGGCCTCGGGCCGCCTGCAGGCCAGGGCGGACGGCGACGTGGTGCTGGGCAGCAACGCCCGCATCGACCTGGCCGGGCGCCGCATCCGCATGGACGATCTGGACAAGTACAGCTGGGGCGGCGACGTTGAACTCACCGCCCGCCAGGGCAACGTGCTGGCCGCCGCGGGCTCGAGCATCGACGTCTCGGCATCGAACAACCGCGCAGGCCGGATCACCGTCAATGCGCTGGGGGAAAAAGCCGGCCGCATAGAGCTGGCCGGGACCCTGCGTGGCAGCGCGAGTGGTCGCCAGGCCACCGGTGGCAGCACGGTGCCCTATGACAGCGGCGAACTGGTGCTGCGCGCGCAGCAGCTTTCCGACTTCGCCGGCCTGAACCGCCAGCTGGATGCGGGCGGCTTCTTCGGCACACGCAGCTTCCAGCTGAAGCAGGGCGACCTGACCGTGACCGACACGCTGAAGGCGCGCAACGTTGCGCTCAGCATCGACGGCGGCAGCCTGCATGTGCTCGGCACCATCGATGCCAGCGGAGAGCAGGTCGGAGGCATCCGCCTGGCCGCGCGTGACCGCCTGCAGGTGGATGGGCTGCTGGATGCACACGGCAGCGGGCTGCGGGTGGACAGCTACGGCAAGATCATCGACAGCAGCAACCGTGCGCTGGTGGAGCTGGGCAGCCGCGATGGCGAGGTGGTGCTGGGCAGTGCCGCGCGGGTTGACCTGCGCAGTGGCACCGCGGTTGCACAGGGCACCGCGGCCGGCCAGAACGATGGCGTGGCACGGGGCACCTTCACCCTCAATGTGCCGCGACGGGGCACTGACGATGCAGCAGTGCGCGCCGAGTCCGGTGCGTCGGTCACCGGCGCGCGGGATGTGCTGGTCAATGCCTTCCGGCGCTATACCGACGCGCCGCTGGCAGCGACGCCTGACGTCAATGGCCATCGGCCGCAGCTGGTCACCCAGCAATGGCTGGACACGGTGGTCGATCCGCACAACCAGGCATGGATGAACGCCGCTCTCGGCAATGCCGATCTGGCCGCGCGCACCGCGGCACTGGGCAAGGTGCGCCTGCGGCCCGGCGTGGAGATCGTGGGCCAGGTGTCGGCCGACAATCCCACCGGCAACCTGACCGTGCGCGGCGACCTGGACCTGTCCGGCTACCGCTATGGTCCGCAGGCCAATCGCAATGACCCCCTGCGGCGTGGATTCGGCGAGTCGGCTGCGCTGGTGCTGCGCGCAGCGGGCGATCTCAGCATCTATGGCAGCATCAATGATGGTTTCGCGCCGCCCCCGGCCAATCCCGATGAGTCGGGCTGGATGCTCGGAGAGACGGCCGATGCCAATACGCTGCGCATTACGCCGCTTGGCGGCGACATCGTGGTGCCCATCGATGGCGTGACGCTGCAGGCCGCGACACGGTTCCCGAAGGGCGCGGTGCTGAACTACGCGATCCCGGTCACGCAGACCGATGTGCCCGCCGGCACCGTGCTGCCGGCGGAGATGCGGCTGGGCGCACGCCTGCTGCTGGCGGCGGGTACCGTGCTGCCGGCGGCCGTCACCCTCGCCGACGGCACCGTGCTGGCCGCGGGCAGCCTGCTGCAGCAGCCGTTGCAGCTGGCGGCCGGTGACCGGCTGGGCGCTGGCTTCCGGCTCGCCTCGAAAGCAACGCTGGCGGCGCAGCTCTGGCCGGCAGGCGCGGCGTTGCCGGAGGCCATGGAGTTGTCCGGCGCGGTTGCACTGGCACCGGGTTCGCTGATTCCGTCGATGACCGCGGTGAAGCTGCCCGGCGGCAAGCCGGTCAACCTGCGGCCGGCCGATGCCAACGGCAGGCAGGGCCGCAACTGGGCGTTGGCGGCAATGTTGCCGGAAGGCACCACGTCGTGGGATGTCACTGCCGTGGCCGGTGCCGATACCTCGGCCGCCGATCCGCGCCTGCGCCGGCTGGACGCCAAGGGCGACCTGATCCTGGCCGACAGCCACTATGGAACGATCGGCACCGTGCAGAAGACCAGCGAGTGGATCGGCGAGCGGGTGCTCACCCTGGATGGCGCGCTTGCGCTGATCGGTGATCCCTCCTATGCCAATCGCCCGTTGAAGGAAGTGGCCGAAGAACTGGGCGTCGACGAGCAGACCCTGTGCGACGCCGGCGAAGGCTTCTGCGGCCTGGCCCCGCGCCTGGTGGCCAAGCAGGCCTCGCTGGACCTGGTGGGCGACGAGTCGGCGGTGGGCATGTCGGCGAAGGAATTCGCCGAGATCTTCGGCATGACCGAAGAAAGCTTCTGCGCGATCACCGACTACTGCTATGGCGGTGGCGAACTGATCGAGAAGACGATCTATGGCTCGAAGCTGGGCACCCCGCTGTGGAGTGTGCTGCGCACCGGCAAGGGCGACCTGCAGCTGCTGGCCGGCCGCGACGTGCGGATGATGTCCGGCTTCGGTGTGTACACCGCCGGCGCCCCGACATCGCTGGGCAACGGGCGCGATGCAGCGTTCAATCCGGGCCGGGCACCGGCACCGGGGCTGGCCACCGTGCTTGGGCCGACCGATGCGGACGGGCGCTATGCGGCCGCCTTGGGGGCATGGCAGGCCTGGTATCCGGACCAGGGCGGAAACCTGACCGTTTCCGCGGGCCGCGACATCCGTGGCGACCTGTGGGACAGCGCCGCCCAGGTCGGATTCGATGTCACTCCGCGCAGCCAGACTGAAGGCGCGGGCTTTGCCCCCAGCGCAGTGGGCAACTGGCTGTGGCGCCAGGGCAGCCCGGGCGTGGCCGGGGCGCCGTCCACGGCGACCAGCTGGTGGGTGAACTTCGGCAGCTACACCAGCCTGCCGACGCTGACCGGTGCGCGCATGGTGGGCTTCATGGGCTTCGGCACACTGGGTGGCGGCAACCTCACCCTCGAGGCCGGCCGTGACGCGGGCGTGGCCAGCGGAACCGTGGTCAATTCACTGGCACGCCATTCGTCCGGCGTGGTGGCAGCGGTGGGCTCGACCGGGCGCGTCGAGGCCGACGGTACGCTGCACCTGACCGGTGGCGGCGACCTGGCGGTGCGCCTGGGTGGCGCGCTGAATCCGAACCTTGCACTGGCAACCAGCGATCCATCATTGAACCAGCCCAACCTGCCGCTCAGTGGTGCGCTGGTGAACCTGCGCGGTCGCATGCAGCTGGACGCGGCACGCATCGGTGGCATGGTCACCAATGTGGCGCACTACGTGGCGCCGTACAGCGGCCTGAGGCAGGAAGATCCGTTCCGCGCGCAGCTGGGCGATGCCATGGGCGGGCCGGTGCTGGTGCTGGGCGACGCGGTGGCGACCCTGCAGTCGCGCGGCGACCTGGTGCTGGCCGGTGTGGCCGATGCCGGCCGGGTGCCGGTGCCCAGCTACAACGCACTGGCGCTGGGCGATGGCCGCACCGCCGCTTCCAGCAGCTGGTTCTCGCTGTGGACCGCCAATACCGCGGTGGACCTGATCTCGGCCGGTGGCGATCTCGCGCCCGGCCAGCAGAGGGGAACCGTGATGGCCACTGCCGAATCCGGCGAACTGTTCGCCGAGGCAGTGAAGCAACGTGGCGGTGCCGATCTTCGCTACTGGCTGTATCCCTCGCAGCTGCGGATGCTGGCCGCCAACGGCAGCATCCGCCTTGCGGAAACATCGACCACGGGCAGTGATGCGCGTGATGTGCTGCTGACCGCGCCCTCGGCGCGCGGTTCGCTGGAAGTGCTGGCGATGGACTCGATCCTGGTGCCGATGCGCGGTGCCGACATCAGCAGCTCCGGCGCCGATGTGCGCCTGCCGTCCCCGTTCGCGCCGGCCTTCACTGCCGAGGTGGGCGCGACGGTGATCGGAAACGCCTCGTTGGATGGCGTGGCGGGCAATCCGCGCGCCTCGCTGCCGCTGTTCGCGTTCGGCCCGAATGCGCCGTTGGCGCGGGAACTGCGCGACGGCACCAGCGCGCCGAATCGATTCTATGCAGTGCAGGGTGACATCGTCGGCCTGAGGACCGGTGGCCAGTGGACGCTGGACAATGCCATGGGCACGCGCAGCCTGCTCAACTGGAGCGATCTTTCCTCCCCGGTGCAGGTGCGCGCCGGCGGCGACATCCTGGTGTCCAGCATCGGCGCGATGAACACCACTGCCACCGACATCACCGTGGTGCAGGCCGGGCGCGACGTAGTGCGCAGCACGGTGCACGTGGCCGGACCGGGCAACGTTGATGTCAGCGCGGGCCGCCAGCTCCGCTTCGAGGACGCGGGCGGCGTGACCACCACCGGCGGCCTGATCCAGGGCGACACCCGGCCGGGTGCCAGCGTTTCCTTGACTGCCGGCGACCAGCACATCGCCTTCGATGCAGTGCGCGCCCGCTACCTGGGGGCTGCCAATCTTGCCGACCCTGCGCAGCCGCTGGCATCGCAGCCGGGGAAGGTGGCCAGGATCTACGACGCGGAACTGAAGCAGTGGCTGTCGCAGCGACTCGGCATGCGCGTTGACGACGGCTCCGCGCTGGCCGCCTTCGATGCGCTGCCGAAGGAGCAGCAGCACATCTTCCTGCGCCAGGTCTTCTATGCCGAACTGCGCGAGGGTGGCCGCGAGTTCAACGATGCCGAGGGGCCGCGCTTCGGCTCCTACCTGCGCGGGCGCGAAGCCATCGCCACCCTGATGCCGGACAAGGATGCGAACGGTGCGACCCTCGACCGGACCGGCGACATCGTGATGTTCGGTGGCTCCGGCGTGCGTACCGAAGCCGGTGGCAACATCGAGCTGCTGGCGCCGGGCGGCCAGATCGTACTGGGCGTGGCGGGCGAGGTTCCGCCAGCCAGTTCCGGCCTGATCACCCAGGGTCGCGGGGATATCCGGCTGTTCAGCCAGGACAGCGTGCTGCTGGGACTGTCGCGGGTGATGACCACCTTCGGCGGTGACATCCTGGGCTGGTCGGAGCAGGGCAACATCAACGCCGGGCGCGGCTCGCGCACCACGCTGCTGTATACCCCGCCGCGCCGCGTCTACGACCGCTGGGGCAACGTGGTGCTGTCACCGCTGGCGCCTGCGACCGGCGCGGGCTTCGCCACGCTGAACCCGATTCCGGAAGTGCCGGCCGGCGACGTCGACCTGATCGCGCCCCTCGGCACCATCGACGCGGGCGAGGCGGGCATCCGCGTGTCGGGCAACATCAACCTGGCTGCGCTTCAGGTGCTCAACGCCGCCAACATCCAGGTGCAGGGAGAGAGCAAGGGCCTGCCGGTACTGGCCACGGTGAACGTCAACGCGCTGGCGGCGGCCAGCGCGGCGGCAAACAGTGCCAGCCAGGCCGCACAGGATGTGATGCGCAAGAGCCAGGACGACGCGCGGCGCAACCAGCCGTCGGTGATCAGCGTGCAGATCCTCGGCTTCGGCAGTGGCACCAGCAGCATCCAGCCGCCGGCGCATGGCAACACCGCCAGCAGTGGCTACGACGACAACAGCGCCTTCCAGTTCCCGCAGGCCAGGCGCGACGAAGGCAAACAGCGCCGCTGAGCATCGAACGGCGCTGCAGACGGCAGCATCGGGCCAGCCGCCATGGAAGGGTCGCGGCCCCAGCCAGGACGGCACGGAGGGCAGGGAGCGGCCATCAGCGGTGAGGACCACCGACACGGCGCCGCCGGGTGCAGGAGTGCGCCCGGCGGCAGAGGGGCAGTGCATCGTTGCCCACCAGTAGATCCACGCCATGCGTGGATGACGTCCCTCCCAAGGCGTCCTAGAACCCCAGCACCCGCCGATAGCTCAACGCACCGCGCCCGTCGCGCAGCTCCAACCGCAGCTCCAGGCCGGTGGCCGGCAGCACATCGCCTTCGCCCGGCAACGACGCCCAGCCCGCCCCGGGCTGCCACACACGCACCTCGAAGCGCTGCACCGCGCGTGCCACCGCAATGCCCTTAGACGGCTCGGGTGCGGGCAGCGGGTAGCGGTCGGTGGCAGCGCCGCTGGCCCGCCACAACGTGTCCCCCTGCCGCCACCAGCGCACGCGCTGCCAGCGCAGCCCGTCGCTGCCCACGCTGCGGGTGATCTCCAGTGCGAAGCTGCCGTCCGGGTGGCGCTCACTGACCAGCGAGGGCGGCAGCAACCGCTGCGGCTGATCGGCCGGACGCACCGCGCCGTTCATCAGCGCATCATCGGCGCGCATCTCGACATCGCGCTGGAACTGCTGCAGCGCGCGCAATGCACGCGTGGTTTCCGCATCGGCCTGGCGCAGGCGCTGGTCGCTGCTGGCCACGCTGTCGATGGCCCGCCAGCAGATCAGTGCCAGTACGCCCATGATGGTGATCGCGATCATCACCTCGATCAGGGTGAAGCCATGCACCGGGCGCTTCACGGCGTGGCTGTCCAGGGCAGCTGCATCCGTGCCAGCGACTGCCGCGGCGACTGTTCGGCCACCACGCTCAGTTCCAGCTGCGGCTGCCCATCCGCCCCGGTGCCCAGATGCTGCAGCACCAGGAACCGGCTGCGCCCCTGCAGGCAGCGCTTGCGTGCCTCCTGCGGTACCTGTCCGGCCAGGCGCAGTTCCTGCCAGCGATCCTGCGCACACATCAGGGCCAGCCGACGGTCGCGCAGGCGCGACTGATCATCGGTGGCGACCGCGACCGATCGCATCACCGCGGCCAGGGCAATCGACACGATCGCCAGTGCGATCAGCACTTCGATCAGGGTGAATCCGCGCGTGTTCCGGTTCACTGCACGACCTGCAACTGTCCGCTGCCATCATCACGAAGACGCAGCTGGCGACCGTCCAGCGACAGCCGCACTTCCCAGGCAACGCCGATCCACTCCGGGCTCAATTCGATGGCGGTGGCTGGCTGCACCGAAATGCCGGCGGCCTGCCACGTCTGCGGCCGCAGCAGGTCGTCGCGCTCCATGTCCACCCAGCGGCTGCCTTCGCGGCGGCTGAAATGGTAACCGTCGGCGTCGGCCTGCCAGCGCATGGTGTTGCCATCGATGCGGGCCTCGTCGCGCGCAACCTGCAGGCGTTGTGCCAGCCGCTCGGCCTCCTGCCGCAGCTGCCGCGCGGGATCGAGCAGGCTGCCCAGGCCCAGGCCGATGCCAGCCGTGCAGATGCCGATGATCACCAGCACCACCATCAGTTCCAGCAGAGTGAAACCACGCGGAATGTGCAGCATCGACATTGCCTCCGGTCCTTGCCGATGCCTGCCAGCGTATGCGCGGATGATGAAACAAAAGCGTCAGCGGTAGCTGCTAGCGTGGGCAGACACGAACGTGGCGATGGTGCAGGACATGGACAGGCGCTGGGATCGCAATCGGCTGTTGACCGTACTGGCAGCGACGCTGCTGCTGGCGGTGGTGGCCTACTGGACGGTGACCCTGTCTGCAGTGGCGCCGGCGGCGGTGGCCAGTGAAGCGCCTGCCGAGGCCACTGTGCGGCCGGTGTTCGCGGCGGCGGCCAGCCTGCCGCTGGTGCGGCTGCTTTCGCCCGGCGCTGTCCAGACCGAAGTCGTGGTGCTGGGGGTGATGGCCGGCGACCATTCGCCGCTGGCCCTGCTCTCGGTCGATGGCCGTCCTGCCGAAGCGTACGCCCCCGGCCAGCGGCTGGGGCCCTGCACTGTGCTGGCCGGCATCAGCGCCAGCACGGTGGAACTGAACCAGGCCGGGCAGTCGCGCAGCCTGCCGGTGCCGGAGCTGCCGCCGGTGCCGACGGATGGCTTCGTGCCGGCCGCTCCACAGCGCGGCGCGCCGTAGCGCCGAGCCCGCGCTTGGCTGCGATGCACGGGTTCAGCGCGCCGGACGCTGCGGCACCACCGAACGACCAAAGGCATCGCCCATGCGCTGTCGCGTGCCTTCCAGGTTGTACTGCATCAGCTGGTTGCCGGGCCGCCGCATCAGGCGCTCGGCTTCGGGAAGCGCCGGTGACTTCGCCGGTTTCGGCGCCGGTGCCAGCTTGCGCTGCAGGCAGTCCCAGGCAGGAATGCGCTCGCCGTTGACCTGCACTTCGATGCATGGCGCGGCATCGTCCTGCTGCCTCGCTTCCCGGGCCTGGAGCGGTGGCAACACCAGCAGCAATGCCAGTGCGAGAGCAGGGTGGAGGCCCGTCTTCAATGAACTGCTCATCTCGAATCTCCTGCGGCAACCCGCGTTCTTCACCGAAGACGTATGGCGAAGGCAGTGTCCGCCCGCGAGGGTTCCGGCGCTGTCAAAAGATGACAGGGCTGTCACAAAACTGTTGGCGGCTTTGACGCGACGTGCACGTCCTGTTGGTAGATCCACGCGCCGCTCCATGGCCATTCCCTTCGATACGACGCGATGCCTTCGATGACTCCTGTTCCGCCCCGAGCCGTCCGCCTTCCGCTGCGCCTGCATCCGTTGGTGCTGGCCCTGGTCATGATACCGCTGCCGCTGTTCGCACAGCAGGCGCCCGCGCCCAGCGTGAACATCAACGAATACATCGTGCGCGGCAACACCGTGCTCGATCCGCGCCAGATCGAACGTGCAGTGGAGCCGTTCCTCGGCCCGGGCAAGACACTGGCCGATGTCGAGAAGGCGCGTGATGCGGTCAATGCGCTGTACCAGCAGGCCGGCTACCAGTCGGTCTACGTTGAACTGCCGGAACAGCAGGTCAGTGGCGGCGTGGTACTGCTGAAGGTGCAGCAGACGCCGATCGGCCAGCTGCGCGTGGTCGGCACGAAGCACGAGTCGCCCGAACGCATCCGCGAGCGCGTGCCGGCGCTGGCCGAAGGCAAGGTGCCCGATTTCGAGCAGGCGCAGAAGGAACTGACCGCGCTCAACGAAGGCGGGCGCCGGCAGGTGATGCCACTGGTGCGCGAAGGCCAGGTGCCCGGCACCATGGACGTGGACCTGCAGGTTGAAGAGAAGTCGCCGTGGCGCGTCAGCGCGGTACTGAACAACGATCGCAGCGCCGATACCGAGAAGCTGCGCCTGAGCACCTCGCTGGCCTACGACAACCTGTGGCAGCGCGGGCACAGCGTCAACGTCGGCGTGTACCTGGCGCCGCAGGACACCCAGCAGGCCAAGGTGTTCTCGGCGTCGTACATGATGCCGTTCGAAGGCACGCCCTGGAGCCTGGAAGCCTCCGGCTACAAGTCCGACAGCCGGGTGCTGAATGCCGGCGCGCAGGTCGGCACCGGGTCAGGCACCAACGTGATCGGCAATGGCCATTCGATCGGCCTCAAGCTCAACTATCGCCTGGCCGGCAGCCGCCAGTGGTGGCGCCAGCTCAGCCTCGGTGTGGACTTCAAGGACACCGAGGAAGACACGCAGATGGAAAAGGGCAGCCTGAAGACGCCGTTGAAGTATGCGCCGATCACCCTCGCGTTCGTGGGCGTGCGCCAGGGCGAGCAGGACCAGTTGAGCATCAATACCCAGCTGGTGGCCGGCACCCGCCGCCTGCTGGGCTACGGCAGCGATGCCACCGCATTCGGGCAGAAGCGATTCTGGGCCGATCCGAGTTTCGTGGCCTTCAAGGCCGACGTGGCCAACACCCATACCTTCGGCAGCGACTGGCAGTGGTATGCACGCGGCTCGCTGCAGGTGACCGACGCGCCGCTGGTGTCGGCCGAGCAGTTTGCCGCCGGCGGCATGTACACCGTGCGTGGCTATCTGTCGGCCGAAGCGATTGGCGACTACGGCGGCCTGGCCAGCCTGGAATGGCGCACGCCGGCGTGGTCGCTGTGGAGCGGCACCGATCTGCGCGTCTACAGCTTTGCCGACGCGGCCTACCTGCGCCTGCGCCAGCCGCTGCCCGATCAGCGTGACAAGTACAACCTGGCCTCGGTCGGCCTGGGCGCGCAGCTGCGCCTGGGCGAACACCTGCAACTGCGCCTGGACTACGCCTGGCCCTACGCCGACGGCCCGGTCACGCGCAAGGACGACCCGCGCCTGCATTTCAACATCAGCACCAGTTACTGACCCTTCCCTTGAACATGCGTTCTCCGGAGACCCTTCGCATGGACCGTTTGCTTTCCCGAGTGTTGTTGCTGCTGGCCGCGCTGGTTGCGCTGCCTGCCGCTGCGGCCGATGCCAATTGGTGGCAGGCCGAATGGAAGTACCGCAAGCCGATCACCGTCGACGCCGGCCCGCAGGGCGCGGGCCTGGCCGGTGACCCGGGCCGCACACCGCTGCTGCTGCGCCTGCATACCGGCAACTTCGGCTTCGATGGCACCCAGGATGCGGGCAGCGACCTGCGTTTCGTCTCGGGCGATGGCCGCACCGTGCTGGCCCACCAGATCGAACAGTTCGATCCCAAGCTCGGCCTGGCACTGGTCTGGGTCGACGTGCCGGCGGTGAGTGCCGCGGCGCCGCAGACGATCTGGATGTACTACGGCAACGACAAGGCCCCGGCCAGCGGCAATGGCCAGCAGGTGTTCGACCCGGACTACACGCTGGTCTACCACTTCGCCGAAGCCAATGCCCCGGCCCGCGACACCACCGCCTATGGCAACAATGCCGGGGCCGTGGTGGCGCCGTCGGAAGGCTCGGTGATCGGCCGTGGCGTGCAGCTCGGCGGCGGTCCACTGCCGCTGCCGGCCAGCGCCTCGCTGGCGCAGCAGGCCGGCGCGCCATTGACCGTTTCCGCGTGGATCAAGCCGGGCAGCAACAGTGCCGCACAGGCGATCTATGCCCGTCGCGACGGCGCGGGCGAGCTGGTGCTCGGCATCGAGAATCGTGTGCCGTTCATGCAGCTCAACGGCCAGCGCAGCACGCCTGCGCAGCCGATTCCGGAAGGGCAGTGGGCGCATGTCGCCCTGACCGCAGGGAAGGGGGCGCTGCAGCTGTACCTCAATGGGCGCGTGGTCGCCCAGCTCAGTGGCGATCTGCCGGCCCTGAACACCGCCGCCGTGGTGGGCGCCGATGCTGCGGGTGCGGCGCAGCCGCTGGCCAACTTCGAAGGTGCGCTGGATGAGCTGCGCATCTCGCGGGTGGCGCGCCCGGCGGCGCTGCTGCTGGCCGATGCCACCGCGCAGGGCGCGGATTCGCGCCTGATCAGCTACGGGGCCGACGAGCAGTCGGCCGGGCAGAGCCACTTCGGTTTCATCCTCAAGGCGATGCCGTTCGACGCCTGGGTGGTGGTGGCCATCCTTGGCCTGATGATGCTGCTGTCGTGGGCGATCATGATCGCCAAGAGCCGCCACTTTGGTCGCACCAGCAAGGCCAATGCCGTGTTCACCGAGAGCTTCGGCAAGCTGTCCGGCGTGCCGCTGCGCACCCTGTCCGACATGGACCGCCAGGGCAAGGCGCCGACCGCGATGCACGAGGGTTCGCTGTGGCGCATCTACCAGGTCGCCATCGATGAAATGCAGCAGCGCCACCAGCGTGATGGCAACAGCGGCTACCTCAGCGCGGCCACCATCGCCGCCATCCGTGCCTCGATGGATGCGGTGATGGTGCGCGAACAGGAAGGCATGGCGCGGCGCATGAACTGGCTGTCCACCACCATTGAAGGCGCACCGTATGTGGGCCTGTTCGGCACCGTCATCGGCATCATGCTGGTGTTCGTGGTGGCGGCGATGGCCGGCGCGGTGGACATCAACTCGGTGGCGCCGGGCATGGCTGCGGCGTTGCTGTGTACCGCAGCCGGCCTCGGCGTCGCGATCCCTGCGCTGTTCGGCTACAACTACCTGGGTGCACGCGCCGAGGCGATCGGCGCGGACATGGCGGTGTTCATCGACGAGTTCGCCGCGCGCCTGGCCGAAGAGCAGGACGGGCGCGGCCCGGCCGCGGTCCAGGACTGAGGGGCGCGCCATGGGCCAGAAGGCGAAGTTCGGCATCAAGAAGCGCGAGAAGGGCATCAACGTGACGCCCTTCGTCGACGTGCTGCTGGTGGTGCTGGTGATCTTCATCCTGACCAGCAACGCCTCCATTCCCGGCATCGAGGTCAACCTGCCGAAGGCCAGCAACAGCGTGGCGCTGGAGAAGCCGAAAACCAAGGCGATCACCATCGACCCCAGTGGCCAGGTGTTCCTCGATGCCTACCCGGTGACGATGGCTGAACTGGAAGACCGCCTGCGCACCGAGCGCGCGACCACGCCGGACTTCCCGGTGATCGTGCGCGGCGATGCGCAGGTGCAGTACGCGCGCGTGGTCGAGGTGCTGGACCTGCTGCGGCGGCTGGAGCTGGCCCAGGTCGGGCTGGTCACCGGCAAGGCACAGGGCTGAGGCATGACGGCCCATCAACCCCCTCGGCCGGAGCCCGGCATGCGCGGTCGCCAGCTGCTGGTGACCGTGGCGCTGGTGCTGGCCGCGCTGTTGGTGCTCGGCATCGCGGTGTGGTGGCTGCTGTTCAAGGACACCGCCAGTACCCGCAGGCCGGTGGTGCAGCCGCCGATGCTGGCGCTGCCGCCCCCTCCGCCAC
>NZ_JAPTFX010000084.1:0-19389 GCF_030985895.1 Stenotrophomonas sp. Sm6012
ACGAAGGCCTGCGCTTCGCCATCCGCGAAGGCGGCCGTACCGTCGGCGCCGGCGTGGTCTCGAAGATCATCGAGTAATCTGGTAGTATCTGCGCCCCGATGTTGCCTGGGTAGGGCATCGGGGCGTATCAAATGGGAAAGCAGGCACAGGATGTGCCTTGTGTTCCCCGGACCAGGAAGGGTCAATGCCATTCAGGCGGCGTCAACAGGCGACTGTTGACAGCTGCCTTGCGTGCCATTATGCTTCTACGTCTGGGCAGGCCGGGAAACTGGTCTGCCTACGTTTTTGAGGTCTATGGAGTGACCTTGGCGGCCTGCAGGAGTGCGGGCCGTCCGTATTCAGGAATTTCATGGGGCAAAGCAACCCAGAGGCTTTGTCTGTCGCTCTTTTAACGAAGGAACCTACCGCCATGGCGGACCAAAAGATCCGGATCCGGCTGAAAGCGTTCGATCATCGTCTGATCGACCGTTCGGCCAGCGAGATCGTTGAAACGGCAAAGCGGACCGGCGCGCAAGTGCGTGGCCCGATCCCGCTGCCGACCAAGATCGAGCGTTACACCGTTCTCGTTTCCCCGCACGTCGACAAGGACGCGCGTGACCAGTACGAGACCCGCACGCACAAGCGCGTGCTCGATATCGTTGACCCGAATGACAAGACCGTGGACGCGCTGATGAAGCTCGAACTGGCTGCCGGCGTCGACGTTCAGATCAAGCTGACCTGAGGACTACGACCATGACGAAGAAGTATTCGTTGGGCTTCGTGGGCCGCAAGGCTGGCATGAGCCGCGTGTTCACTGAAGATGGCCGCTCCATCCCGGTGACCCTGATCGAAGCAACCCCGAACCGCATCGCGCAGATCAAGACCGTCGAAACCGACGGCTACAGCGCCGTGCAGGTGACCGTCGGCGCGCGTCGCGCTGCCCTGGTCAACAAGCCGGAAGCCGGCCACTTCGCCAAGGCGAAGGTGGAAGCGGGTCGTGGCCTGTGGGAATTCCGCGTTGAAGACGCGCAGCTCGGCGATTTCGCCGTTGGCGGCGAAGTCAAGGCGGACATCTTCGAAGTCGGCCAGATCGTCGACGTCCAGGGTGTCACCAAGGGTAAGGGCTTCCAGGGCACCATCAAGCGCCACAACTTCCGTATGGGCGATGCAACCCACGGTAACTCGCTGTCGCATCGCGCGCCGGGTTCGCTGGGTCAGCGCCAGACCCCGGGTCGTGTTTTCCCGGGCAAGAAGATGTCGGGCCACATGGGCGCGGTGCAGCAGAGCACCCAGAACCTGGAAGTGGTCAAGGTCGACGTCGAGCGCGGTCTGATCGCGGTTCGCGGCGCCGTTCCGGGCGCGGCGGGTGGCGACGTGATCGTCCGTCCGGCGAGCAAGGCATAAGGAGAGATGACGATGGAACTCGTTATCACGGGTAGCAACAACAAGGTCTCGGTCTCCGACGCCGTGTTCGGTCGCGATTTCAGCGAAGATCTGGTCCACCAGGTCGTCGTTGCCTACCGCAACGCCGGTCGCGCCGGCACCAAGGCACAGAAGACTCGCTCTGAAGTGGCTGGTACCACCAAGAAGTCGAAGAAGCAGAAGGGCGGCGGCGCGCGTCATGGCGCACTGACGGCTCCGATCTTCGTCGGCGGCGGTGTCACCTTCGCGGCCAAGCCGCGCAGCTTCGAGCAGAAGGTCAATCGTAAGCAGTACCGTGCCGCCATGTGCGCGATCCTGTCCGAGCTGAACCGCCAGGGCCGTCTGACCATCGTGGAGTCCTTCGATGTCGAAGTGACCAACACGAAGGGTCTGATCGCCAAGCTGGCCGGCCTGGAAGTGGGCAAGCGCCCGCTGATCGTCACTGAAGAAGCCTCCGAGCACCTGTACCTGTCCGCCCGCAATCTGCCGTACGTGCAGGTGCGTGACGTGCAGGGTCTGGACCCGGTGTCGCTGGTCGGTGCCGACACGGTCGTCATCACCGCTGACGCGGTCAAGAAGGTCGAGGAGTGGCTGGCATGAACAGCAACGAAAAAATCTTCAGCGTGCTGCGTGCCCCGCGTGTCTCCGAAAAGACCGCGCGCCTGCAGGAACTCTCCAACCAGTATGTCTTCGAAGTTTCGAACGAAGCCACCAAGGCCGATGTAAAGGCCGCGGTTGAGCAGCTGTTCGACGTCAAGGTCGAAGCCGTCAACGTGGTCAACGTCAAGGGCAAGAACAAGTCCTTCCGTAACCGTGCTGGCCGCCGCGGCGATTGGCGCAAGGCGTACGTTCGCCTGGCCGATGGCCAGTCGATCGATGTAACGGCCAAGGCCTGAGGTACATCCCATGCCATTGATGAAATTCAAGCCCACCTCCCCCGGCCGCCGTTCGGCCGTGCGCGTGGTCACCCCCGACCTGCACAAGGGTGCTCCGCACGCCGCACTGGTCGAGTCGCAGAGCCGCTCGGGTGGTCGTAACCACCATGGCCGCATCACCGTGCGTCACGTCGGTGGTGGTGCCAAGCAGCACTACCGCATCATCGACTTCAAGCGCAACAAGCTGGGCATCCCGGCGCGCGTGGAACGCATCGAATACGATCCGAACCGCACCGCCCACATCGCCCTGCTGTGCTACGTCGACGGTGAGCGCCGCTACATCATCGCCCCGAAGGGCCTGAAGGCGGGTGATCAGGTGATCGCCGGTTCGGATGCCCCGATCAAGTCGGGCAACACCCTGCCGCTGCGCAACATCCCGGTCGGTACCACCATCCACTGCATCGAACTGAAGCCGGGCAAGGGCGCTCAGATCGCTCGCGCCGCCGGTGCGGCCGTGCAGCTGGTGGCTCGCGAAGGCATCTACGCCACCCTGCGCCTGCGCTCGGGTGAAATGCGCAAGGTTCCGGTCGAGTGCTGCGCCACCATCGGTGAAGTCGGCAACGACGAGCACAGCCTGGAAAAGCTGGGCAAGGCCGGTGCCAAGCGTTGGCGCGGCGTCCGCCCGACCGTTCGTGGTGCTGCCATGAACCCGGTTGACCATCCGCACGGTGGTGGTGAGGCCAAGGCCGGCCAGGGTAACCCGCATCCGGTCACCCCGTGGGGTGTCCCGACCAAGGGTTACAAGACGCGCCATAACAAGCGCACTCAGCAGTTCATCGTCCGCGATCGTAGGGGCTAATCGACCATGGCACGTTCACTCAAGAAGGGCCCGTTCGTCGATCACCACCTTGTCAAGAAGGTGGAGGCCGCTGCGGGCAGCAAGAAGCCGATCAAGACCTGGTCGCGCCGTTCGATGATCCTGCCTGACATGGTAGGCGTCACCATTGCCGTGCATAACGGCAAGAACCACATCCCGGTTCTCGTCAACGAGAACATGGTCGGCCACAAGCTCGGCGAATTTGCCATCACCCGGACCTTCAAGGGTCACGGTGGTGACAAGAAGTCGGGCAAGTAAGGAGAGATGACAATGGAAGCGAAAGCCATCCTGCGCACTGCGCGCATCTCCCCGCAGAAGGCTCGTCTGGTCGCTGACCAGGTGCGCGGTCTGCCGGCCGAGCGTGCGGTCAACCTGCTGAAGTTCTCGGACAAGAAGGCTGCCCACCTGATCAAGAAGGTGGTGGAGTCGGCAATTGCCAACGCCGAGAACAACCAGGGCGCCGACGTCGACGAGCTGAAGGTTCAGACCATCATGGTTGATGAAGGTCCGACCCTGAAGCGTTTCATGGCGCGGGCGAAAGGCCGCGGTACCCGCATCCTCAAGCGCACCAGCCACATCACTGTGGTTGTGGGCGCCGCCAAGTAAGCGGATAAGGAAAAGACCATGGGTCATAAAGTTCATCCGATTGGTATCCGCCTCGGCATTTCCAAGGACTGGAACTCCAAGTGGTACGCCAACAAGGCCGAGTTCGCTGGTTACCTGGCAGCCGACCTGAAAGTGCGCGAAATGCTGCGCAAGAAGCTGGCTCAGGCCGGCATCAGCAAGATCCTGATCGAGCGTCCGGCCAAGACCGCTCGCGTGACGATCCACACCGCCCGTCCGGGCGTGGTGATCGGCAAGCGCGGTGAGGACATCGAGAAGCTGCGCAAGGAAGTGAGCGAGATGATGGGCGTCCCGGCGCACATCAACGTCACCGAAGTGCGCAAGCCGGAACTGGACGCGCAGCTCGTTGCCGAGTCGATCGCCCAGCAGCTGGAGCGTCGCATCATGTTCCGCCGTGCAATGAAGCGCTCGGTCGGCAACGCGATGCGCCTGGGTGCCCTGGGCATCAAGGTCAACGTGGGTGGCCGCCTCAACGGTGCAGAAATCGCCCGTTCGGAGTGGTACCGCGAAGGCCGCGTGCCGCTGCACACCCTGCGTGCCGACATCGACTATGGCTTCGCTGAAGCCAAGACGACCTACGGCATCATCGGCATCAAGGTCTGGATCTACAAGGGCGAGGTCTTCGATTTCTCCCAGGTTGGCCAGGAAAAGCAGGACGACACCCCGTCGCGCAACGATCGTCACGATCGCGGCGACCGCGGTGACCGTCAGCGCCCGGCCCGTGAAGCGAGGTAACGACAATGTTGCAACCCAAGCGAACCAAGTACCGCAAGGTACACAAGGGCCGTAACGATGGCCTGAGCTGGAGCGCCAACGCTGTCAGCTTCGGCGAGTACGGCCTGAAGGCAACCGCACACGGTCAGCTGACCGCGCGTCAGATCGAAGCGGCCCGCCGCTCGATCAGCCGCTACGTCAAGCGCGGCGGCAAGATGTGGATCCGCGTGTTCCCCGACAAGCCCATCACCAAGAAGCCCATCGAAGTCCGAATGGGTTCTGGTAAGGGTAACGTGGAATACTGGGTGGCCCAGATCCAGCCCGGCCGCATGATCTATGAAATCGAGGGTGTTTCCGAGGAAGTGGCTCGCGAGGCGTTCCGCCTGGCCGCCGCCAAGCTCTCGGTCACCACCACTTTCGTGACCCGTACGGTGCGCTGATGGATATCAAAACTCTCCGTGAAAAGTCGGCTGACGAACTCAAGGCCCACCTGATCGACCTGCGTAAGGAACAGTTCTCTGTCCGTATGCAGCAGGTCACCGGCCAGCTGCCGAAGACCCACGACATTCGCCGGGTCCGTCGCGAGATTGCTCGCGTCAAGACCCTGCTCGGCAGCACGAAGTAAGGATGGCCGCTATGAGCGACAATACTGAAAAGAAGACGCTGCGCACGGTCGAAGGCCGTGTCGTCAGCAACAAGATGGACAAGACGGTTACCGTCCTGGTTGAGCGTCAGGTCAAGCACGCGCTGTACGGCAAGTACATCAAGCGCTCGACGAAGCTGCACGCCCACGATGCCGACAACGCCTGCAAGGAAGGCGATGTCGTCCGCGTGACCGAGATTGCTCCGATGTCCAAGACCAAGAACTGGCGCGTGGTGGAAGTCATCACGCGTGCGGCTGAATAAGGAGTCTGAATCATGATCCAGATGCAGAGCTACCTTGACGTCGCGGACAATTCGGGTGCCAAGCAGGTGATGTGCTTCAAGGTGCTGGGTGGTTCCAAGCGCCGTTACGCCGGCATCGGCGACATCATCAAGGTCACCGTGAAGGATGCGATTCCGCGCGGCAAGGTCAAGAAGGGTGAAGTGTATGACGCCGTCGTGGTGCGTACCCGCAAGGGTGTGCGTCGCGCCGACGGTTCGCTGATCCGCTTCGACGGCAACGCTGCCGTCCTGCTGAACAGCAAGCAGGAGCCGATCGGTACCCGTATCTTCGGGCCGGTGACCCGTGAACTTCGTTCGGAGAAGTTCATGAAGATCGTCTCGCTCGCTCCCGAAGTGCTGTGAGCGACAGGAGATAATCATGGCTAACCGTATCAAGAAGGGCGACCAGGTTGTCGTCAACGCTGGCAAGGACAAGGGCAAGCAGGGCGAAGTCGTCCGCGTCGACGGCGACCGTGTGGTCGTCGCCAACGTGAACATCGTCAAGCGCCACACCAAGCCGAACCCGCAGGCAGGTGTTGCCGGCGGCGTGGTCGAGCGCGAAGCTTCGATCCATATCTCCAACGTGAATGTTCTGAACCCGGCTTCGGGCAAGGGCGAACGCGTTGGCTTCAAGGTGCTGGAGGATGGACGCAAACTGCGTGTGTTCCGCTCCAGCGGTGAGGCGCTCGACGCCTGAGGAATGAGAAGATGAGTTCCCGTCTCGAAAAGTTCTACAAGGACGAAGTGGTGCCGGCGCTGATGAAGCAGTTCGGCTACACCAATCCGATGGAAGTGCCGAAGCTGGTCAAGGTCACCCTGAACATGGGTGTCGGCGAAGCGGCCACCAACAAGAAGATCCTGGAAAACGCCGTCGGCGACATGACCAAGATTTCCGGCCAGAAGCCGGTTGTCACCAAGTCGCGTGTGTCGGTTGCGTCGTTCAAGATCCGCGATGGTTGGCCGATCGGCTGCAAGACCACGCTGCGTCGCCACAAGATGTACGAGTTCCTGGATCGCCTGATCAACATCTCGCTGCCGCGCGTGCGCGACTTCCGTGGTGTTTCCGGTCGTTCCTTCGACGGCCGCGGCAACTTCAACATGGGTGTGAAGGAGCAGATCATCTTCCCGGAAATCGACTTCGACGCCGTCGACGCGATCCGCGGTATGGATATCGCCATCACCACCACTGCGAAGACCGACGCGGAAGCGAAGGCGCTGCTGGCAGCGTTCAAGTTCCCGTTCCGTAACTGATCCGTCGAGGAAACCGAAATGGCAAAGACCTCCATGGTCAACCGCGACATCAAGCGGGAAAAGCTGGCAAAGAAGTACGCTGAAAAGCGTGCGGCTCTGAAGAAGATCGTGTCCTCCGTGGACGCGACCTACGAAGAGAAGATCGACGCCGCAACCAAGCTGGCCAAGCTGCCGCGCGATTCGTCGCCGAGCCGCCAGCGCAACCGTTGCGAGCTGTCGGGTCGTCCGCGTGGCGTGTACAGCAAGTTCGGCCTCGGCCGCAACAAGCTGCGCGAAGCCACCATGCGCGGCGACGTCCCGGGTCTGCGCAAGGCCAGCTGGTAATCCCAGCCGGTCCTGCGATCAGGAGCCCCTTCGGGGGTTCCTGAACCGGGGCAGGGGAGGCGTTCAGCCTTCCCTGAGCAAAAAAACCGAAGAGCCCCGCGCAAGCCGGGCTCTTTTGGCGTATACTCCCGCGTCTTGCCCTGTGCAAACGGGGTTGCAGGAGCGGGTCTGTGGCCCGCTGCATCAAGGGACCTGGCCCGTTTCCAGGAGACAACAGATTTTCGCGAAAGCGGATATCGGTGCACTCAAAGGTACTCATATGAGCATGACTGATCCCATCGCCGACCTGCTGGTCCGCATCAAGAATGCGGCCGCGGTTGGCAAGCAGACGGTGAAAGCCCCGTCGTCCAAGATCAAGGTTGCGATCGCCCAGGTCCTGAAGGACGAGGGTTACATCACCGACCTGCGCGTGACCCAGCTGGAAAACAACAAGTCCGAGCTGGAAATCGTGCTGAAGTATTTCGAAGGCAAGCCGGTCATCGCGACCCTGAAGCGCTTCTCGCGTTCGGGCCTGCGCCAGTACCGCGGCAAGAGCGAGCTGCCGAAGGTCATGAACGGCCTGGGTATCTCCATCATTTCCACCTCCAAGGGCATCATGACTGATGCGCAGGCGCGCCAGCTGGGCGTCGGCGGCGAAGTCCTGTGCTTCGTGGCCTAAGGCGAGAGGAGTAGAACTATGTCCCGCGTAGCCAAGAAGCCCGTCACCCTGGGCAAGGTTGAACTGAACGTCCAGGCCGAATCGGTCACCGTCAAGGGCCCGAAGGGCACCCTGTCGCTGCCGAAGCCGGCTGGCATTGCCATCAACGTCGACAACGGCGTTGCCACCCTGAGCACCGAAAGCGTCGACCTGGTCGCGCTGACCGGTACCGTCCGCGCGATCCTGGCCAACATGGTCAAGGGCGTGTCCGAAGGCTTCGAGCGCAAGCTGGAGCTGGTCGGCGTGGGCTACCGTGCTGCCATGCAGGGCAAGGACCTGAGCCTGTCGCTCGGTTTCTCGCACCCGGTCGTGTTCGTGGCGCCGGAAGGCATCACCATCACCACCCCGACCCAGACCGAGATCCTGGTCCAGGGCGCTGACAAGCAGGTCGTCGGTGAAGTCGCCGCCAAGATCCGTGCGTTCCGCAAGCCGGAACCGTACAAGGGCAAGGGCGTGAAGTACTCCGACGAAGTCATCATCCGTAAGGAAGCCAAGAAGGCGTAAGCGCGAGTCCCTCGCAAGAGCCCGCACATCCTTGTGCGGACTCCTCGGGGAAAAGCCCAACCTTCAGCTTTCAAGGAATAATCAAAATGAACAAGAACATCGCCCGCCTGCGTCGCGCCAAGTCGACCCGCGCCCACATCCGTGAGCTTGGCGTCGCCCGCCTGTCGGTGCTGCGCACCGGCCAGCACCTGTACGCCCAGGTCTTCACCGCCGACGGTTCCAAGGTGCTGGCTGCCGCCAACACCACCCAGACCGACGTCATGGAAGGCCTGAAGAACGGCAAGAACGCCGATGCCGCTGCCAAGGTTGGCCGCATCGTCGCTGAGCGCGCCAAGGCCGCCGGCGTCGAGAAGGTTGCCTTCGATCGTTCGGGCTACCGCTACCACGGCCGCATCAAGGCCCTGGCAGAAGCGGCCCGCGAAGCCGGCCTGCAGTTCTAAGGGATCAGGGCAGGGGGCCGATGGCCTCCTGCCCGCCTGCTCGCCAGCCTGAGCGAGGCTGGACGGCGCCGCTCTTCTGCAGTGGCCCACCGGAACGACGCGTCACTTCACAACCATAAGCGGCCTCGAGCCGTACATACCCAAACAACCAAGGAATCAACATGGCAGAAGAGCGTCAGCAGCGGGGTCGCGATCGCGACCGTAACCGCGAAGAGAAGATCGACGACGGCATGATCGAAAAGCTGGTCGCGGTCAACCGCGTCAGCAAGACCGTCAAGGGTGGCCGCCAGTTCACCTTCACCGCCCTGACCGTCGTCGGCGACGGCGAAGGCAAGGTCGGTTTCGGTTATGGCAAGGCCCGCGAAGTGCCGGTCGCCATCCAGAAGTCGATGGAACAGGCTCGCAAGAACCTGGTCAGCGTTGACCTGAACAACGGCACCCTGTGGCACACCATCAAGGATGGTCACGGCGCAGCCCGCGTGTTCATGCAGCCGGCTTCGGAAGGTACCGGCGTCATCGCCGGCGGTGCCATGCGCGCCGTGCTGGAAGCCGTTGGCGTGAAGAACGTGCTGGCCAAGGCCACCGGTTCGCGCAACCCGATCAACCTGGTGCGTGCCACCGTGAAGGGCCTGGCTGCTGCGCAGTCGCCGGCTCGCATCGCGGCCAAGCGCGGCAAGAAGGTGGAGGAACTCAACCATGGCTAATGAGTCCAACAAGACTGTGAAGGTGCGCCTGGTGCGCGGCCTGCGTGGTACCCAGTCGCGTCACCGCCTGTCGGTGCGTGCCCTGGGCCTGAACAAGCTCAACGATGTGCGTGAACTGAAGGACAGCCCGCAGGTTCGCGGCCTGATCAACACCGTTCACTACCTCGTCAAGGTTGAGGAGTAATCGATCATGACTCTGCGTCTCAATGAACTGAGCCCGGCACCGGGCGCCCGCACCGAGCGCACCCGCGTCGGTCGCGGTATCGGCTCGGGCCTGGGCAAGACTGCCGGCCGCGGCCACAAGGGTTCGTTCGCCCGTAAGGGTGGCGGCAAGATCAAGGCTGGCTTCGAAGGCGGCCAGACCCCCATGCAGCGTCGTCTGCCGAAGATCGGCTTCCGTTCGCCGATCGCCAAGGACACCGCTGAAGTGCTGCTGTACGCGCTGGACAAGCTGCCGGCCGGTGAGATCGACTTCGCCGCCCTGCGTGCTGCCAAGCTGGTCCCGAGCACCGCAAAGAAGGCCAAGGTCGTCGTCAAGGGCGAAGTGACCAAGGCGTTCACCCTGAAGGGTATTGCTGCCACGGCTGGCGCCAAGGCCGCAATCGAAGCTGCCGGCGGCAGCGTAACGGAGTAAGAAAATCATGGCGCAAGCTGGCATCGGTAACCTCGCGGGCGGAATGGGCAAGTTCACTGAACTTCGCCAACGTTTGCTGTTCGTCGTCGGGGCTTTGATCGTCTATCGCATCGGCTGCTACGTGCCGGTGCCGGGCGTCAATCCCGATGCCATGCTTGCCATGATGCAACAGCAGGGCGGCGGCATCGTGGACATGTTCAACATGTTCTCGGGCGGCGCCCTGCACCGTTTCAGCATTTTTGCGCTGAACGTGATGCCGTACATTTCGGCATCGATCGTGATGCAGCTGGCCGTGCACATCTTCCCCGCCCTGAAGGCGATGCAGAAGGAAGGTGAGTCCGGTCGCCGCAAGATCACCCAGTATTCGCGCATCGGCGCCGTGCTGCTGGCAGTGGTGCAGGGCGGCTCGATCGCGCTGGCCCTGCAGGGCCAGGTCTCGCCGTCGGGCGCTCCGGTCGTGTACGCACCGGGCATGGGCTTCGTGCTCACCGCCGTGGTCGCGCTGACCGCCGGTACCATGTTCCTGATGTGGGTCGGTGAACAGGTCACCGAGCGCGGCATCGGCAACGGCGTGTCGCTGATCATCTTCGCCGGTATCGTGGCCGGCCTGCCGGGTGCGGTCATCCACACCTTCGACGCCTACCGCGACGGCAACATCCAGTTCATCCAGCTGCTGCTGATCGCCATCGTCGTGCTCGCTTTCACCTTCTTCGTGGTGTTCGTCGAGCGTGGCCAGCGCCGGATCACGGTCAACTACGCGCGCCGCCAGGGCGGTCGCAACGCGTACATGAACCAGACCTCGTTCCTGCCGCTGAAGCTCAACATGGCCGGCGTCATCCCGGCGATCTTCGCCTCGAGCCTGCTGGCCTTCCCGGCCACCCTGGCCATGTGGTCCGGCCAGGCCGCCAACCAGAGCAGCTTCGGCCAGATCCTGCAGAAGGTCGCCAATGCCCTGGGCCCGGGCGAGCCGCTGCACATGATCGTGTTCGCCGCGCTGATCACCGGTTTCGCGTTCTTCTATACCGCGCTGGTGTTCAACTCGCAGGAAACCGCCGACAACCTGAAGAAGTCGGGCGCACTGATCCCGGGCATCCGTCCGGGCAAGGCGACCGCCGACTACATCGACGGCGTGCTGACCCGCCTGACCGCGGCCGGCTCGGCGTACCTGGTGATCGTCTGCCTGCTGCCGGAACTGATGCGCACGCAGCTGAACGCCTCGTTCTACTTCGGCGGTACTTCGCTGCTGATCGTGGTGGTGGTGGTGATGGACTTCATCGCCCAGGTGCAGGCGCACCTGATGTCGCACCAGTACGAGAGCCTGCTGAAGAAGGCCAACCTGAAGGGCGGCAACCGCGGCGGTTTTGCCCGCGGCTGATAGGCCTGTTATACTTTCGTCTTCCTGACGTGATGGTCCCTCCGCTTCGCGGACTCCGGCCACACAAACGAAGGGCGGCCCCCGCAGCGGTTCCGGGTGGGGGTGTGATGAGGTGGTCCCGCGCTGGAGTAGCGCGGGCGGTCCCGGGGGAAACCCCAGGTCCAACCCTATCCGGCGCCGGAGCCTGGGCACACTCCCCAGGCCGGGCTCATGAAACCAATGGTTTCACGGGCTTCCATGTAAACCGGAACCTTGTTAGTATCGCTAGTTCACTTTTTTGATCCATCCTGCCGGATTGGCGTGCCCGAGGCGCGCTGTCGGCCATCACTCAGCTGGAGAACCGCGTCATGGCGCGTATTGCAGGCGTCAACCTGCCAGCCCAGAAGCACGTCTGGGTCGGGTTGCAAAGCATTTACGGCATCGGCCGTACCCGTTCGAAGAAGGTCTGCGAAGTCGCAGGCGTTGCTTCGACCACCAAGATCCGCGATCTGTCGGAGCCGGAAATCGAGCGCCTGCGCGCCGAAGTCGGCAAGTACATCGTGGAAGGCGATCTGCGCCGTGAAATCGGTATCGCGATCAAGCGCCTGATGGACCTGGGCTGCTACCGCGGCCTGCGTCACCGTCGTGGCCTCCCGCTGCGTGGCCAGCGCACCCGTACCAACGCCCGCACCCGCAAGGGTCCGCGCAAGGCGATCAAGAAGTAAGGGACTGAGAAATGGCTAAGCCCGCTGCTAAGACCAAGAAGAAGATCAAGCGCGTCGTCACCGACGGCGTTGCCCACGTCCACGCTTCGTTCAACAACACCATCGTCACCATCACCGACCGCCAGGGCAACGCTCTGTCGTGGGCGACCTCCGGTGGCGCTGGCTTCCGCGGTTCGCGCAAGTCGACCCCGTTCGCTGCCCAGGTGGCTGCTGAAAAGGCCGGTCGTGCTGCGCTGGACTACGGCGTGAAGTCGCTGGAAGTCCGCATCAAGGGCCCGGGTCCGGGCCGTGAGTCGGCCGTGCGTTCGTTGAACAACGTCGGCTACAAGATCACCAACATCATCGACGTGACGCCTATCCCGCACAACGGGTGCCGTCCGCCGAAGAAGCGTCGCGTCTAAAGGGAGCGATAAGAAATGGCTCGTTATATCGGTCCTACCTGTAAGCTCGCCCGTCGCGAAGGCGCCGACCTGTCCCTGAAGAGCCCGGCGCGTGCGCTGGACTCGAAGTGCAAGCTGGAGCAGAAGCCCGGCCAGCACGGCGCCACTGCCCGCAAGGGCAAGCTGTCCGACTACGCCACCCAGCTGCGTGAAAAGCAGAAGGTCAAGCGTATCTACGGCCTGCTGGAGCGTCAGTTCCGCAACTACTACAAGAAGGCCTCGACCAAGAAGGGCAACACCGGCGAGAACCTGCTGCAGCTGCTGGAAACCCGCCTGGACAACGTCGTCTACCGCATGGGCTTCGCCGTGACCCGTCCGGCTGCCCGTCAGCTGGTGTCGCACCGCGGCGTCACCGTGAATGGCAAGTCGGTCAACCTGGCTTCGTACCAGGTCAAGGCTGGCGACGCCATCGCTCTGTCTGAAAAGGCTGCCAAGCAGCTGCGCGTTCAGGAAGCCCTGACCGTCGCCGCCCAGCATGACCTGAGCCCGTCGTGGGTTGAAGTGGATTCCGGCAAGTTCACCGGCATCTTCAAGGCTGTTCCGGATCGTTCGGATCTGCCTGCGGACATCAACGAAGCGCTGATCGTCGAGCTGTATTCGAAGTAATTCATCATTGGAGAGCCCCCGGCGACGGCCGGGGGTTCACTAGGAGAACCCGCAACATGACGGTTACCGCCAACCAGGTTCTGCGTCCTCGCGGTCCGCAGATCGAACGCCTTACCGACACCCGTGCAAAGGTCGTTATCGAACCTTTGGAGCGGGGTTACGGGCATACGCTGGGCAATGCCCTGCGTCGCGTGCTGCTGTCGTCCATCCCGGGCTTCGCCATCACGGAAGTCGAAATCGACGGCGTGTTGCATGAGTACACCACGGTCGAAGGTCTGCAGGAGGACGTGCTCGAAGTCCTGCTGAACCTGAAGGACGTGGCCATCCGTATGCACTCCGGCGACAGCGCCACCCTGTCCCTGTCTAAGCAGGGCCCGGGCGTTGTCACCGCTGCCGACATCAAGGTCGACCACAATGTGGAGATCCTGAACGGCGACCACGTGATCTGCCACCTGACCAAGGACACGGCAGTGAACATGCGTCTGAAGATCGAACGTGGTTTCGGCTACCAGCCGGCTGCCGCGCGTCGTCGTCCGGACGAAGAAACCCGAGCCATCGGCCGCCTGGTCCTGGATGCCTCGTTCTCGCCGGTCCGCCGCGTCGCCTATGCCGTGGAAGCGGCCCGCGTCGAACAGCGTACCGACCTGGACAAGCTGGTCATCGATATCGAGACCAACGGCACCATCGACGCCGAGGAAGCCGTGCGCACCGCCGCCGACATCCTCAGCGACCAGCTGTCGGTGTTCGGTGACTTCACCCACCGCGACCGCGGTGCGGCCAAGCCGGCCAATAACGGCGTGGATCCGGTGCTGCTGCGCCCGATCGACGATCTGGAGCTGACCGTGCGTTCGGCCAACTGCCTGAAGGCCGAAAGCATCTACTACATCGGCGATCTGATTCAGAAGACCGAAGTGGAGCTGCTGAAGACCCCGAACCTGGGCAAGAAGTCGCTCACCGAGATCAAGGAAGTGCTGGCTCAGCGCGGCCTGTCCCTCGGCATGAAGCTGGAGAACTGGCCGCCGGCCGGCGTCGCCAGCCACGGCATGCTGGGCTGATATCGGTAATGCCTGGAGGCTCCACCGGCAACGGTGGAGCCTTCAACGCAACACAACATGCCACGACGAACCCCAGGTTCGCGCGGCAGGTCGTCCAGGACGGGCGGCCAGGACCATCCGCAGTCCGCGCAGCAACGCCAGGATGGCGACAACGATCCGCACAGCCTCATCATTAACCAAGGAACATCACCATGCGTCACCAGAAGTCTGGCCGTAAGTTCAGCCGTACCAGCGCCCACCGCGAAGCGATGTTCAAGAACATGGCCGCCTCGCTGTTCAAGCACGAGCTGATCAAGACCACCCTGCCGAAGGCCAAGGAACTGCGCCGCGTTGCCGAGCCGCTGATCACCCTGGCCAAGGTCGACTCCGTCGCCAACCGCCGTCTGGCCTTCGCCCGCCTGCGCGACAACGAAGCCGTGGGCAACCTGTTCACCATCCTGGGCCCGCGCTACGCGAACCGTCCGGGCGGCTACCTGCGCCTGCTGAAGTGCGGCTTCCGCGCCGGCGACAATGCACCGATGGCCTACGTCGAGCTGGTTGACCGTCCGGTCGTGGCCGAGGAAGTGGCCGAGTAATCGGACCGCTCCAACGCGACACAGCGAAAGCCCGGCCTCTGCCGGGCTTTTGCGTTTCCGGGCTTGCCGGACGCTACGCGGCGAGCCGCGCAAGCCACACCGTTCCGACAGGCGTCACCTGTGGCGGTTCGAATGGCGTGCACTGTCGGTTACGCTTGACGCCTGATCCATTCGAGCGTTGACGATGAATCCACTGCGCTGGCCCTTCCGCGCCCAGTTCTTCCTGGGCTTCCTGATCTGTGCGGGCCTGCTGGGCTACGCGATCTTCCTGCAGTTGAAGATGGGCCTGGAACCGTGCCCGCTGTGCATCTTCCAACGCCTGGCATTCGCCGCGCTGGGCCTGCTGTTCCTGATCGGCGCGCTGCACGGGCCGTCCAACCGCCCCGGCCGCGCGACCTATGGCGTACTGGCCTTCATCGCCGCCGCGGTGGGTGTCGGCATCGCCGCGCGCCACGTCTACGTGCAGATGCTGCCGCCGGAGATGGGCGCGACCTGCGGCCCGCCGCTGAGCTTCCTGCGCGAGACCATGGGGCCGCTGGAAGTGTTCCGCACGGTGCTGACCGGTACCGGCAACTGCGGCAACATCGACTGGACCTTCCTGGGCCTGACCATGCCGATGTGGTCGGGGGTGTGGTTCGTGCTGCTGGCGCTGTGGGCGCTGCTGGTGTCGCTGCGCAAGGTCAAGCGCTGAAGCAAGGTAATGCCGGCCAGCGGCCGGCACTACCACGGTCCGTCCTCAGAAGTCCTGCTGCAGGCTCAGGTAGGCGCCGCGGCGCGGGCCCCACTGCGGGGCGAACACGCCGACGCCGCCGCCATCGCGCAGCTGGTAGCTGCGATCCAGTGCATTGATCAGCGCCAGCTGCACATGCAGCGGATGGCCGCTGTCGGCGTTGAAGTCGTGGCCTGCGCTGAGATTGACCTGCAGGTACGACGGCAGCTCGCCGCCATTGGGCACCCCTTCCATGTCCGAGCGCAGGCCGCTGCCGAACACGTAGTTGGCACCGATCCGGTTGTGGCCCGCGAAGGCGTAGCTGAAGCCGCCCGACGACGTCAGCTTCTGGTCGTGGTCGAGGTGGATCCAGTGGTCGGCCACGTAAGCCAGGGCCTCCGGATCCAGGTTGTACTGCCCGGTGATGACGTCGGTACCGATGGCCTTGTTCAGGGCAGCATTGAAGTAGGCGCTGAACGGCCCGTTGCTGTAGTCGGCACTGAACTCCAGGCCGCGGATGTGGCCGCGACGATAGTTGAACGTGGAATAGATGTAGGCGGCGCCGAACTGGCCTTCGTCCTGCAGGCGTGCGACGCGTCGGTCGTACGCATCCAGGCCCAGCGTGAGGTGTTCACCCAGCTGCTGCGAGACACCGATGTCGTAGTAGTCGCTGCGTTCGGCCAGCGGAATGTTGTTGCCGCCACTGGGCTGCTGGTTGGTGGTGCCGTCGTAGAGGGCGATGTCGCTGCTGGCGATCAGCTCGCTGGCCGGAGGCGTGAAATAGCGGGAGTAGCCGGCGTGCACGGTGGTGCTGTCGCTGGCATTCCAGACCACGCCCACGCGCGGGCTGAGCTGGCCCTCGGTGCGCCCAAACGCCTTGTAGCGATCACCGCGCAGGCCGTAGTTGACGGTCCAGTCGTCGCCGATCTTCCATTCATCCTGCACGTACAGCGCCAGCGTGCTGGCGTGGAAGGCGCTGCGATCGGGTATCAGCCGCGGCGTGGTGCTGGACTGCTGGCCGGCGTCGTCGACCGGGAACACCCAGCTGTTGTTGCTGGCCCGCGCGTTCTCGTAGTTGCCGTACAGGCCGTAGCGCAGCGTGTGGTCGTTGCCGAGCGGCGTGGAGAAGTCGGCCTGCAGGGTGTTCGCGCGGTTGCTGCGCTGGACCTGTGAGGCGACGCCGCTGAACACCAGGTCGCCGACCACGTCCGGGTTGAATCCCACATCGCTGTAACGCTGCCCGGCCGAGAGCTGGTAGGCGGTGCTACCCAGCGTGCCCTGCAGCACCAGCATGCCGAAGCGGGTGGTCTCGCGCTGGGTCTCATCCAGCTGGCTGGAGTCGAAGGTGGTAGTGGTGTCGAGATAGCCGAACTGCGGTGTCTGGCCCGGATTGACCGGGATCTGGAAGCGGTTGTTGGCGAAGCCGGCGAACACGCTCAGCCGGGTGTTGTCGTTGACCAGGTAGGTCAGGTCGGCGAAGGCCTTGCCCTGGTGGGTGTCGTCGTGCAGCGGCTTGCGGGAGCTGGTCGGATTCTCCAGGCCGACCTCGTTCTGGTCGTAGTTGCCGGTCAGGAACCAGCTCCAGCGGCCCTGGTTGCCCCACCACGAGGCATTCGGATTGATCTTGCCAAACGAGCCGGCAGTGAGGCCCGCGCTGCCTCCATTGCCAAGTTCGGCGCCATTGCGTGTAGTGATGTCGACCACCGCAGCAGTACGTTCGCCGAACTGCGCCGGCAGCGCCCCGTCCATCAGGCGGATGCTCTTGATGGTGCGGACATCCAGGGTCTGGCCGAAGCCGGAGATCGACTCGGGCAGCAGCACGCCGTTGATGCGGTACTGCAGGTTGGCGTGGTCGCCGCGTACGTGCACGCCGCCATAGGAATCCTGGACCACACCCGGGGCCTGCAGCAGCACCTGGCTGAGCGGCGCGGAGGCACCCAGCGGCTGCTTCTGGATGTCCTCGGCGGTGATCTGGTACTGGCTGCTGCCGATGTCCGGCGACAGCATGTTGCGGGCCTGGTCGAGCTGGGCGTGGACGGTCACAGCGTCCAGATCCTTGACCGACGCGGAGGTGTCGTAGGCAGCAGCGGCGAAGGCGGGCAGGCTGGCCAGAGCCAGGACGAGGGTGATGCCGGTAGCGAGCAGGGAGGGCTTCATGGCGATGGGCTGTGGAAGGGGCCGGTCGGGGTATGTGGAGTGTTACTTCGTAACAGTGCGTGGCGAATCATGCGCCTGCCCGGGGGGCCGCGGCCATGCGGTATTTGGCCGATCGCGATGCCCTTTCCCCGGCGTTCAGACATGTGCAGAGCGCGGCCGGACCTTTGCGACAGCGGTCGGCTCTGCGACCATGAACGTCCCCCACCTCCGGAAGTCTGCAATGAGCCTGTCCGCCGTTTCGCCCGTTCCCGATCCTGCCGCGACCGCCGCCGGCGCTGCGTGGTCGCCGGAGAGCTGGCGTGGCAAGACCGCGCTGCAGATGCCGACCTACCCGGACCCGGTGGCGCTGGATGCGGCCCTGCATGAGCTGAAGCGACTGCCGCCGCTGGTCACCTCGTGGGAGATCCTGGCGTTGAAGCAGCAGCTGGCCGAGGCGCAGGAGGGCAAGCGCTTCCTGTTGCAGGGGGGCGACTGCGCCGAGAATTTCAGCGACTGCGAATCGGGCACCATTTCCAACCGGTTGAAGGTGCTGCTGCAGATGAGCCTGGTGCTGGTGCACGGCCTGCGCCAGCCGGTGATCCGCGTCGGCCGCTTCGCCGGCCAGTACGCCAAGCCGCGTTCGGCCGACACCGAAACCCGCGATGGCGTGACCCTGCCCAGCTACCGTGGCGACGTGATCAATGCGCCGGCGTTCACCGAGGCGGCGCGCCTGCCGGACCCGAAGCGGATGCTGCAGGCCCACGCGCATTCGGCGATGACGATGAACTTCGTGCGGGCGCTGATTGACGGTGGTTTCGCCGACCTGCATCACCCCGAGTACTGGAACCTGGAGTGGGTAAGCCACTCGCCGCTGGCCGCCGAGTACCAGAAAATGGTGGCCTCGATCGGCGATGCGGTGCACTTCATGGAGACCCTGGCCGGGGCCCGCGTGCACAACCTCAACCGCATCGATTTCTACACCTCGCACGAAGCGCTGCTGCTGCCCTACGAACAGGCGCTGACCCGCCAGGTGCCGCGTCAGCAGGGCTGGTTGAACCTGAGCACGCATTACCCGTGGATCGGCATGCGCACCGCTGCGCTCGATGGCGCGCACGTGGAGTACCTGCGCGGCGTGCGCAACCCGATCGCGATCAAGGTGGGCCCGTCGGTGACGCCGGACCAGCTGCTGCGCCTGATCGATGTGCTGAACCCGCATGATGAACCCGGCCGCCTGAGCTTCATCCATCGCATGGGTGCGGCGCAGATTGCCGGGAAGCTGCCGCCGCTGCTGGACGCGGTCAAGCGTGACGGTCGCCGTGTGCTGTGGGTATGCGATGCGATGCATGGCAATACCGAGAGCACGGCCAATGGTTTCAAGACGCGTCGCTTCGACAACGTGCGCGGCGAAGTGGAGATGTCGTTCGACCTGCATGCGGCCGCAGGCACGCGCCTGGGCGGCGTGCACCTGGAGCTGACCGGCGAGGATGTGACCGAGTGCACCGGTGGCGCGCGCGAGTTGACCGAGCGCGATCTGGAGCGTGCGTATCGTTCGACGGTGGACCCGCGGTTGAACTACGAGCAGTCGCTGGAGATCGCGATGGCGATCGTGCGCAAGCAGGAGCAGGTGCGGTAAGGGTTTTTCGGCAGGGCTTGCAGCCCTGCACCTGCTGCAATCCAGAGCAACTTCAAAAGCCTGCTATCCGTGGGATGGTGGGGCGGTGTGGGTGGTCAGGACACGCCGTAAACCCCCCTCCGGGGTCCGGCCCAGCCGCTGGCGGCTGTGCGTTCGGGCGCTTGCGAAGCAGTGCTTCGCAAGCAAA
>NZ_JAPTFX010000085.1:0-19125 GCF_030985895.1 Stenotrophomonas sp. Sm6012
CCCAGCCGCTGGCGGCTGTGCGTTCGGGCGCTTGCGAAGCAGTGCTTCGCAAGCAAAGCGCCCTCACCCATGGGGGCTTGGTCGCCGCATCCATGCGGGTCACACCCCTGCCACCGGACCCACCCCGCCCTTGACCGTTTCCCGCGGCTGTCGGAATGGCGTCATACACCGCCTTGGTAGGTGTCGACCTTGGTCGACACGGTAGCGCCGGGCCATGCCCGGTGAGCCCGCAGCGCCGCACGAAAAAGGAGCACAAAAAAGGGTCAGAGCCCCCTCCTGCGGAGAGGGATCTGACCCCCGATCAATCATCCAGCAGTGCCGATCAACCGCGCTGGCGCACGGCCTCGAACAGGCTGACGCCGGCGGCGACGGAAACGTTCAGGCTCTCGATCTCGCCCGGCATCGGGATCTTGACCAGGCCATCGCAGTTCTCGCGGGTCAGGCGGCGCAGGCCATCGGCTTCGCCGCCCAGCACCAGCGCGATGTTGCCCTTCAGGTCCAGTTGGTACAGCGAAGCGGTCGCTTCACCGGCCAGGCCGTAGATCCACACGCCCTGCTTCTGCAGGTCCTTCAGGCAGCGCGACAGGTTGGTCACCGCCACCACCGGAATGCGGTCGGCGGCACCGGCCGAGGTCTTGCGCACGGTGGCGTTGACCGTGGCCGACTTGTCCTTGGGAATGATCACCGCAGTGGCACCGGCGGCCGCCGCCGAGCGCAGGCAGGCGCCGAGGTTGTGCGGGTCCTGCACTTCATCCAGCACCAGCAGCAGGGCCTTGCCCTCGGCCGCGGTAACCAGGCCTTCCAGCTCGTTCTCGCTGTAGGTACGGGCGGCGGCATAACGCGCGGCCACACCCTGGTGGCGCACCGAACCGCCCACGCCATCCAGCGCCTGGGCGTTCACCTTGCGCACGTCGATGCCCTTGCGGCGGGCGTTTTCCTCGATTTCGGTCAGGCGCGGATTCTTCGCACCGGCCTCGACCAGCACTTCGCGGACGTTCTCGGCGTCGTTCTCGATGGAGGAGGCGACGGCGTTGACGCCGACGATCCACTGGCTGTTCTTGCTCATGCGGGCGGGGACCGGAAAGGGGGTGGCTATGGTAGAGCATCGGCGGGCCGGTTGTTGGCCGAGTTCACAAAAACTCGCACCATCAAAATCCTCGCTCATGTACTCACACATCGACCCTGATCTGGATTGCGCTACTGGAAACATGCGACGCCAGGGTGGGACATTCCGCCTGCAAAGCATTCATTGCCTGCTCACACGCCAACATCCCCTTAAAAAAAGCAACCTTCCAATTGGAATTCCGGTCCAGTGGAGAATATTCATCAATTCTCGCACGAAAACTCGCCCTCACATCAAATCTACTTTCCTTCACCAGATTTTTCCAATGCCTCAATTGCCCGTTACAGTAAGCAAGCAGTCGAGACTTAACCTTAAGCCCTCTCAAATGACCTCGAATTGCCAAAACATCATCCGCAGTGGAATCTCCCGGAAGAACAAAATTAACTTCGAATGTCGACTTCCCATGTGAATGAGTAACCAACACCTCAAATCCGAGTTTGGAGATACATTCACTATAGAATGGATGGAGAAAAATATGCCCACCCGCCGTAGGACACACAAAGCGAGCCCCCTTTATAGGCGCACACCCTCGACACTGCGGAACTAAATTATTTGGGAATATTGCGTATTCCGGCCACAAATCCTTTGGCATAAAATGATCAATAGTATCCGGAGAGAACGGATTCCCACAGTAAGGGCATTCCTTCAGATCATGCCCACTTCGCCTGAACTTCAGAAGTTCCGCTAAACCTCGCGGAGGAGCGGCATAGAAGCCCCTAAGCATTTCTCCAATACCAAACAACTTCGTCGGCGCAGGGGCATCCGCCCTGCTTCCAACAATACAAGAGTAGTCCTTATACAAATTAGACTTAAGAGAAACTGAGATCCGCTTTAGCGCCCCAGCATGACGCTTTTTTGATTGGCATGCTGAAGACAGCCAGGCACACTCCACCTCGTCCAACTTCAAGTGGCCAAGAAATTTCACGACAACTCCCTTCGAACAACATTCGGCTCATCATCGCAATCAAATCTGGAAGCAAGACGTGCCACACCGAGATCTCCAAGTTCCCCAGAAAGACTCGCAAGCGCCTCATTCAAGGTCGAGAACTTTGCGGCAGCCGCGTCCACGGAGCCTTCAAATGGCTTGGCTTGCTGATAGTCATCAAAGACGTGACCTATGATCACATCAACTGATTCTCCGTAGGTTTCGATTGACGGGTGATCGCAAGAAGTAAAACCGTTGGATTTTCTCATAACAAGAATAGAAGATCGATCAACCTCCCGAGCGACTATACCCGAGTGCGTGGCAATCACCGCATTTGACCGTGTCGCCTTAAGAAGCACCTTAAGCATCTTCATCAGCCCGAGCTCCATCGTGGGATGAAGATACAATTCCGGCTCATCAAGAACGATCAAGCTCTCGTCATCAACCTCCGCAACAAGGCAAGGAAGCAAGTAAGAATATATTATTTGACCAGAACTCAAACCAAGCACAGCATCATCCTTAATGAAGGATATTCCTCGGCCCAGATCAATATTATCGACCACCAGACTGCGCGGACTCCAGTCCTCGCCAGGCTCAGAAATTAGAGCCACCCCGCCCCCAACCAATCCCAGTGAAATTGCGTCAAATTCGAATGCCTGCCTGAGCGTCCTGTAAAGTAGCCTAAGCCGACTCTCAGCCCCCCATGCGACATTATGAAAATCCATATCAATAATTCTAATTAATGCACGAGCACTCGCTTCTTTTGGCCAGTCGAGGGAGAACTTTCCAGAAGGATCCCTAAATCCGATATAGGCGTATTCATTGACAAGCGACCGCCGTCGCCTGCCGACGTCGTCATCACCCACTTCATTCTCAGGATCGGAGGCACCTAGCACTTCAGCCTCAGATCTAAATTCCTCGAATGGCGAATAGGCAGCAACAACAACCTTATGGATAAAAGGGTTATCATAGTCACGCTCACTCCGAGAAGTAAGCTGCTCAACAAGCCGCCTTAATGTACGACTTTTCCCACATCCATTTCTTCCAATAAGCAGATTGACATTCCCCTCCCCAACCTTTCGATTATTTCCGAAAGAAAATTTCACTGAGTCGCCATACTGAAACGGGCTAACTGCGAGCTCAAATCCATTACTTGACACGTGCTGACCAAGTGCAATTTGACTTCCATTCCGCATTACAGCCTTCGCCGCACTACTACGACATACGGCGTCCTCAAACCCACCCCATCGCTCGAACCTTGACCTGTTCGAATAGAAGTAGCTTGCATCGCATATTCCTGCAAGCAGAAGCTCAACTGAAGCCCTTGAAAGAGAGGACATCCTCTTATAGAAATCAACATGCGAAGACAATGAAACAACTTTATTAATTCGCATTGAATCAGTAATGTCACGCCGATCATTATGAATGGGCGCACAAGCTCGCATCCAGTCAGCCGTATTTTCGCACCCCTTCACAAGGACCTTTGTGATGCCGAGCCTTGCTGAGGCCTTACCACTGACGACGTAAACTTGAAATGTTATGACATACCCAACATCATTCCAAGGCGCCTTATAGTAGGTGCCAATATGATCTTGAAGAAGATGCACTCCATCCGCCCCCTCCAAAGCCTCGAGGCTCTCCGAAAAATAAATCCTAGATGAAGACGTAAAATTCAGCACTGTAGAACTCCATTTCATTAGATTCACCGACGAACTGCCTACTGCGGACAGCCTTACTTGTGCTGCACCACCCGTTCAGCCGACCCGATAGCAAGGCACTCACATGCCCCAATCTTTAATCGGCAAAGATGGATGAATATTTAGCTGTGATCCACAGACGTGAAACGCAAGCCGAATGAGCCTGACACATCCTTTCGCACGCTATGCGATCAGTGTCGTCATAGTTTAGGCAAGTAAATATCACTATCGACTGCGCGGCGGCCAGTGGGGCGTGTCGTGGTCGGGGTGCTGGTGGGACACGATCGTGGCCAGGAACGCCAGCGACGCGACGTCGTCCTCGGTACGCCGCGCCGGCAGGCCGCCCAGCGCATCGACGAACGGCAGCTTGCGCTCCACTCCGTACTGGATCGTCGGCGGCAGGCGCTCGGGCTGGTCGAAGGCGCCGGCAGCGATTGCCACGCCGTCGGGCGCCTCGTAGGTCAGCGGGGTGCCACAGTCGGCACAGAACCCCCGCCGGACCACGTTGGACGACTGGAAGTAACGCGGCTGGCCGCGGGTCCAGCTGAACTGCACGCCGCGCACCGACACCAGCGGCGCGTAGTAGGCACCGAAGGCCTTCTGGCACATCCGGCAGTGGCAGATCGAGCTGTCGGTCAGCGCGCCGCGCGCCTGGAAGCGGATCGCGCCGCACTGGCAGCCGCCGCTGTACTCGGGTTGGCCCTGCATGGTGCGTTCCTCCGCAAAATCGTGTCGACCAAGGTCGACACCTACCGGGTGCGGTGGGGGCCGACCGTTGGGCGGCACGCCTTTCAATACTGCTTCTTGGTGCGCTTGGCCGGCTTGCCCCGCTCGGGCAGCGGCGGCAGCCCGTCGCCGTCGCCCTCGTCCTCGCCCTTGTGCTCGACCAGGCGGAAGTCGATCTTGCGTTCTTCCATGCTGGCCTTCAGCACCAGGATGCGCACGCGGTCGCCCAGCCGGTAACTGCTGCCACGGCGTTCGCCGGTCAGCGTCTTGCGGGTGGCGTCGAACTTGTAATAGTCCTGCGGCAGCTGGGTGACATGCACCAGGCCCTGCACCTTCGACTCGTCCAGTTCCACGAACAGGCCGAAGCTGGTCACGCCGCTGATCACGCCGTCGAACTGCCCGCCGACGTGCTTTTCCATCCACGCCGCGCGGTAACGCTCGTCGACCTCGCGTTCGGCCTCATCGGCGCGACGCTCACGCTCGGAACACTGCAGCGCCAACGCGGCCATCTCGCGCGCGTTGTAGGTGAACTTGTCCAGCGGCTTGCCGGACAGCGCGTGCTTGATCGCGCGATGCACCAGCAGATCGGGGTAGCGGCGGATCGGCGAAGTGAAGTGCGCGTAGGCCTCCAGCGCCAGGCCGAAGTGGCCGTGGTTGTCCGGGCTGTAGATCGCCAGGCTCTGGCTGCGCAGCAGCACCGATTCCAGCAGCGTGGCATCGGGGCGGTCGCGGATCTTCTTCAGCAGCTTGGTGTAGTCGCCCGGGCGCACCTTCGACCACGGCGGCAGGCTCAGCTTGAACTCCTTGAGGAATTCCAGCAGGTCGGCGTACTTGGTTTCCGGTGGCTTCTCGTGGATGCGGTACGGCGCCGGCACGTGGCGCGACAGCAGGTACTTGGCCGCCTCGACGTTGGCCGCGATCATGCATTCCTCGATCAGCTTGTGCGCGTCGTTGCGCACCAGCATGCCGGCCTGGGTCACTTCGCCGCGGTTGTCCAGCACGAAACGCACTTCGCTGCTTTCGAACTCGATGGCACCGCGCTTGGCGCGCGCCTTCGACAACACCTTGTACAGCTGGTGCAGGCGCTGCACCTGCGGCAGCAGATCGCCCATCCAGGCCTTGGTATCGGCATCATCCTCGCCCACTGCCTTCCACACCTGGGTGTAGGTCAGGCGCGCGTGCGAGTTCATCACCGCTTCGTAGAAGCGCGAATGGGTGACCAGGCCGTCGCGGTCGATCTGCATGTCGCAGACGAAGCACATACGGTCGACCTTGGGCATCAGCGAGCAGATGCCGTTGGACAGGGTCTCCGGCAGCATCGGCACCACGAAGCCCGGGAAGTACACCGAGGTCGCGCGCTTCTGCGCCTCCTCGTCCAGCGGCGTGCCGGGGCGCACGTAGTTGGAGACATCGGCGATTGCCACCACCAGGCGGAAACCATCGGCATTCGGCTCGCAGTACACCGCGTCGTCGAAGTCCTTGGCATCCTCACCGTCGATGGTGACCAGCGGCGTGCTGCGCAGATCGACACGGTCGCCGATCATCGACGGCTCGACCACCAGCGGTACCGACGCAGCTTCGTCCAATACTTCCTGGGGGAACTCGAACGGCAGTTCGTGGCCGTGGATGGCGGTCTCCACCACCAGCGAGGCGGTCAGCTTGTCGCCGAGCACGGCGATGATGCGGCCGATCGGGGGGCGGCGGCTGTCCGGTGCCTGGGTCAGTTCGCAGACCACCAGCTGGCCATCGCGCGCGCCACCGGTCTGGTCCGGCGGCACCTGCACGTTGCGCTGCACGCGCTTGTCGTCGGGCACCACGTAGTTGATGCCCATCTCGACGCTGAAGCGGCCAATCAGGCGGGTCATGCCACGTTCCAGCACGCGGGCGATGCTGCCCTCGCGGCGGCCGCGGTGGTCGATGCCGGTCACGCGCGCCAGCACCTTGTCGCCGTGCATCACCTTGCGCATTTCATACGGCGGCAGGAACAGGTCGTCGCCGCCTTCGACCGGGCGCAGGAAGCCGAACCCTTCCGGGTTGGCGATCACCACGCCGGTGACCAGGTTCAGGGTCTGGATCGGGGCGAAGCCACCGCGCCGGTTCTGCACCAGCTGGCCATCGCGGACCATGGCGCCGAGCCGGCGCGACAGCGCTTCGGCCCGGTCCGGTGCGCCCAGGCCCAGGCGTGCGCCCAGTTCTTCGGCGGTCTGCGGCCCTTCGCAACGCTCCAGCAGGGCCAGGATGGCCTCGCGGCTGGCGATGGGCTGTTCGTACTTTTCTGCCTCGCGGGCGGCATAGGGATCGTCGATCACCTTGCCGGTCGGCGGCAACTTGCGGCCCGGAGCCGGGCCCGGTGCATCATCACCGGGGCGCTTGCGGCCACGCGGCGGCGCGCCGCCTTCGTTCAATTCGGGGAACCAGCCCGGCAGCGGCTTGCCCGGCTTGGTGGTGCGGGCCGCGCCCGCCTTGGCGCCCTTCTTCGGGGCCTGGCTGCGGGACTTGCTCCCGCCCTTGCTTGGTTTTTTGGTAGTCATCGCCCTACATGGTAGCCGGTGACGGCGTGCAGAACGGGTCAGTGGCCGCCTTGAAGGCACTGCGTGAAAAAATTGCAGGAAGTCGTTGACAGCCTGCGGATTCATCTTCACAATTGCGCCTCTGGAACGCCCAGGTGGCGGAATTGGTAGACGCACTAGTTTCAGGTACTAGCGGGTAAAACCGTGGAGGTTCGAGTCCTCTCCTGGGCACCAAACATGAAAAACCCCTGAGAAATCAGGGGTTTTTTGTTATGCGCACAGTTGAATCATGCCCACACGTCGTTCGGCGCCGTACGCGCTCCCCCTGCGCTGCCTGTATTGGGTACCCCGCGCGGCTCGATAAGCATCAATTCCACCTCACGGTCAGCACACGTTCGATGCTCGACGCCTCGCGGCACCACGAAGAGCTCTCCCGCGCGCAACGCGACGTGCCTATCCCGCAGCTCAATGCGGAGCTCTCCCGTAATGACGATGAACGCCTCATCGGTCGTGGCATGGGCATGCCAGATGAACTCACCCTGCAGCCGCACGATTTTGAACTGATAGTCGTTGAGCTCAGCAACGACTCTGGGCATCCATGAGTCCTTCAGCGCGGCAAATTTTCCTGCGAGGTTGACCGGCTGGCAAACGGAGGGGCGGATCAGGGAATTCATTACATGGGCCTGCGATCTGGTTGGAAACACAAGCATCCGGATCTTGCCTGCAACCCTCTTGTACGATCGTGCAGCCTCATCGGCCATGAGGACCCCTCCCCAAACGCTGTAACCAGCGGGCCGGCGGAGAGCCGTAGACCGAAGCGAAATGCCTTGCCATGTGGCTCTGGTCATAGAACCCAGCCTCAAGCGCCGCGAGAGCGATGGGCGCGCCCTTGACCAACAGGGCCCTTACCCGGTCCAGACGGCGCATGGTGAGGAAGCGATAGGGGCTCGTACCCAGCACTGCGCGAAAATCCCGGCTCAACTGCCAGCGGTCCGTACCGGCAACTGATGCCAGGTCGTCCAAGGTCACCCCCTGGTTCAACCGATCAAGCATGTACTCACGCGCACGAGCGACCGCAAAGAAATCCGGACGCGTCTTTGTCTGTGGACGTCCCGCTGCAGCCACCAGGCTCCGGGCAAGATCATGGAGCGCATCCAGGTGCTGCAGCGGGTCCGGGCGGGCATGCAGGCGCTGCAGCAGGAGGGCGATCGCCGCCCTCAACCGGGGATCGCGCGACACGCCTCCGTCGATAAAAGGGAGCGACGTCCCGCCGAGCATCTGTTGGATGTGCCACGGTGATACGTAGGCCATTCGATACCGGAAACCCTCCGCCGTACCCGCCTGGCCGTCGTGAAGTTCATCAGGATGCAGCACCAACACGGTGCCGGGCAGCCCGTGCTGCTGGGTACGCCGATACTTGAAGCTCTGAACCCCCGACACGGTGTACCCGACGGCGTAAGTGTCGTGCCGATGCGGCGCATATCCATGGCCGCCGAAAAAGGCCTCAAGACGCTCTACCCCCTCCGCCCCTTCACCCTGCCGCACCCAGTCCAGAGAAGGCTTCGATGGAATCATTCAAAAAGCGGCACTTCGTCCCCTCCAAGCAGGCCATACCAGCCTGCCCTGCATCGTACCCCATCAAGCACTCCCACCTATTGACACCCCCGCAGCGACACCCCATAATCTCGCTCCTCGACGCCCAGGTGGCGGAATTGGTAGACGCACTAGTTTCAGGTACTAGCGGGTAAAACCGTGGAGGTTCGAGTCCTCTCCTGGGCACCATGTCGAGAATGAGAAAAACCCGCGAGAGCGGGTTTTTTCATGCCTGCGATTCAGGCCTTTGTAGCGTCGAGCCCTGCTCGACTGCACCGGTCCGTAGAGTCGAGCTTGCTCGACTGATGCCATGCAGGACGAAGCGCAAAGCAGTCGAGCAAGCTCGGCTCTACGTACACGCGCGGCAACGCGCTTCAGAACAGTGGCCGCAGTACCAGCTCCAGCCCGAGCAGCAGCAGGAACCCGAGGAAGCAGGCGCGGAACACCCGCGCACTGATCCGCTGCCGGATCAGCTGCCCCAGCCACATTCCCAGCAGCGCGGGTATTACCGCCAGCGCGCTCAGCCCCAGTTGCTGGATACCGAACGCGCCGTGCAGCACCAGGCCGGTGGTCAGCGAAATCGTCGACACGGTAAACGCCAGCCCCAGCGCCTGCACCAGTTCTTCGCGCTGCAATCCCAGCGACTGCAGGTACGGCACCGCCGGCATCACGAACACACCGGTCGCACCGGTCACCACGCCCGACAGCGCCCCCACCAGCGGCCCCAGCCAACGCTCGCGCCGCTGCGGCACACGGAACACCGGGGCCAGCAACGCATAGGCCGCATAGACCACCAGCGCCACGCCAAGCGCTACGCGCGACCAGGTGCGATCGACCCTCACCAGCAGCGCGGCCGAGCCCAGCGTCACCACCACCACCGCCAGCATCATCGGCCACAGCCGCCGCACGATGTGGCCCAGTGACGGCCCGGACACCAGCTGCCATGCATTGGTGACAAAGGTCGGGATGAACAGCATCGACGCCGCCGCCACCGGAGACAGCGCGCCCCCCAGCAGGCCCATGGCCACCGTCGGCAGGCCCATCCCGGTCACGCCCTTGACCACGCCGGCCAGCACGAACACCACCACCAGCAGCACGTAGAAGTACATCGATTCATTCATGCCTTCATTGGATCGGGCCACCGCCCGGCGCACAATGCGGTCTTCCCGGCCTCGCCTTCGGCTGATCCTAAGGCTCGGGCGTTGCAATGAGGGCACGACATGCGGATGGACATCGCCGACCTGCGGCTGTTCCTGGCCATCGCCGAAGCCGGCAGCATCACCGCCGGCGCAGCGCAGGCGAACCTGGCGCTCGGTTCGGCCAGTGAACGCCTGCGCACGATCGAAGCCGATGCCGGCACCGCGCTGCTGAACCGCCACCCGCGCGGGGTCAGCCTGACCGAGGCCGGCGCTGCCCTCGCCCACCATGCGCGCCTGATTCTGCAGCAGCAGGCGCAGCTGCGCGGCGAGCTGGAGGCGTTCGCGCATGGCGCGCGCGGCACCCTGCACCTGTATGCCAACACTGCAGCGCTGACCAACTACCTGCCCGCGCGTCTCGCCCCCTGGCTGGCCGAGCGCCCGCGCCTGCATGTCGAACTGCTGGAACGCACCAGCCCTGAAGTCGTGCGTGCGATCAGTGCCGGCCAGGCCGAGGCCGGCATCATCAGCGATGCCGTCGACGCCGCCGGCCTGCAGCAGCATGTGGTGGCCGAAGATCCGCTGGTGATGCTGCTGCCCGCAGAGCATCGTTTCGCATCGCTGCGCAGCGTGGCCTTCACCGAGGTTGCCGGCGAGACCTTTGTCGCCCTGGCCGACGGCAACGCCCTGCAGACCTACATTGAAGACCAGGCGCGCGACATCGGGCGCCGCCTGGACGTGCGCATCCGCATGAAAACCTTCGAAGGCGTGTGCATCATGGTCGGCCACGGCATCGGGGTCGGCATCGTGCCGCGTACCGTCGCCCGCCAGCATCGGCGCAGCACGCACACCGTCGCCGTACCGCTTGCCGATGCGTGGGCTCAACGTCGCCTGTGCGCCTGTTTTGCCGAGTGGACGCAGCTGTCGCCGGCGATGCGCAGCCTGCTGCATCACCTGGGCGTACCGCCGCAGAAAAAAGCGTGAAATCTTGTTGACACATCCTCTGCCGTTCCCCATAATTCGTCTCCTGAGTCGCCCAGGTGGCGGAATTGGTAGACGCACTAGCTTCAGGTGCTAGCGGGGGCAACTTCGTGGAGGTTCGAGTCCTCTCCTGGGCACCATGACTCAGCAAATGATCAAACCCGCGCAAGCGGGTTTTTTCATGCCCGTCATCCGGGCACATCCGCGCGACGCGCGCATGCATCGCGATGAGGCCGCAAACAAAAACCCCGCCTTGCGGCGGGGTCTTGTTTTTCATCAACACTGGTCGGTCAATGCCCGCCACCGGCCGAGGCAGCACCTGCGCCGGCGCCGAACGGCGGCTTGGCCAGCCACAGGAACGCGATGATCGCCAGGAAGATCCAGCCCAGCAGGAAGAAGATGTCGTTGAAGCCCATCTGCGATGCCTGGTGGTTGATCATGTTGTTCAGCACCGCCGCGCCATGTTGCAGGTCACCCTGCCCCATTGCCGCCACCTGGTCCTGCATGCCCGGCTGATAGGCCGAGATGTGCTCGGTCAGGTCGGCATGGTGCACCTGGGTGCGCCGCGCCCACAGCCACGTCGTCAGCGATGCCGCGAAGCTGCCACCCAGCGTACGCAGGAACGTCGCCAGACCGGAACCCGCGGCGATCTCGCGACCATCCAGGTCCGACAGCAGGATCTGCAGCACCGGCATGAAGAACAGCGCGACACCAATACCCATGATCAGCTGCACGCCGGCCACGTGCATGTAGTCCACCTGCAGGTTGAAGTTCGAGCGCAGGAAGCTGGTCATCGACAGCACGATGAAGGCCACCGTGGCCAGCATGCGCATGTCGAAGCGCGATGCGTACTTGCCCACGAACGGGGTCATGATCACCGGCAGGATGCCGATCGGCGCGGTCGCCAGGCCCGCCCAGATCGCGGTGTAGCCCATGTCACGCTGCAGCCACTGCGGGATCAGCAACGCCACGCTGAAGAACGCCGCATAGGCCACCACCATCGCCAGCGTACCGGCGCGGAAGTTGCGATGGCGGAACAGCTTCAGGTCGACGATCGGATCCTTGTCGGTCAGTTCCCAGATCAGGAATACCGTCAGCGCCACCACAGCCACGCAGGCCAGCACCACGATCTTCATCGACGAGAACCAGTCCTCGTCATTGCCCAGGTCGAGCACCAGCTGCAGTGCGCCGACACCGATCACCAGGGTGATCAGGCCAACATAGTCCATCTTCGGCTTCTCGATCTGCTCCGGGCGACCTTTCAGCTGGTTGCCCACCACCAAGGCAGCGAAGATGCCCAACGGCACGTTGATCAGGAAGATCCATTCCCAGCTGTAGTTGTCGGTGATCCAGCCACCGAGGATGGGGCCGCAGATCGGCGCCACCACGGTGATCATCGCCAGCAGCGCCAGCGCCTGCCCGCGTTTCTCGCGGGGATAGATCGAGACCAGCAGCGACTGCGTGATCGGGTACATCGGGCCGGCCACGAAGCCCTGCAGCGCGCGCGATACCACCAGCATGCCCATGCTCTGCGCCAGGCCGCACAGCAGCGAGGTGATGACGAAGGCCAGCGTGGCCCAGACGAACAGCTTGCGTTCGCCGAAGCGGCGGCTGAGCCAGCCGGTCAGCGGCAGCGCGATGGCCGTGCTGACCGCGAACGAGGTGATGACCCAGGTCGCCTGCTGCGAACTGGCACCGAGATTACCGGCGATGGTCGGCAGCGAGACGTTGGCGATGGTGGTGTCGAGCACCTGCATGAACGACGCCATCGCCAGGCCCACGGTGCACAGGGCGACGCTGGGTGGCAGGAACCCGGAGGCCGCACCTGGCGCCGCCGGTGCGCCCGGAGCGCCGGGCGCGGCTGGAGCTTGTGCGGACATGGCGACCTCAGCCCGCCTTCGCCTGCTGCTGCGGCAGGTTGCCCTGGATGATCGTGTGGATCACCTCATCGGCATCATGCAGCTGCTTGGCATACACATCGGTGTCGAACACCGTGCCCTTGGCCGCTGCGCTCGGCAGCACTTCGCCCTTCTGGTCACGCAGGCTCACTTCGGCCTTCATCGACAGGCCGATGCGCAGCGGGTGTTCGGCCAGCTGCTTGGCATCGATGGCGATGCGCACCGGCACGCGCTGCACGATCTTGATCCAGTTGCCGCTGGCGTTCTGCGCCGGCAGCAGCGAGAACGCCGAACCGGTGCCCAGGCCCAGGCTCTGGATGCGGCCCTTGTACTTCACGTCACCGGCGTACAGGTCGGACTTCAACTCCACTTCCTGGCCCAGGCGCATGTGGCGCAGCTGGGTTTCCTTGAAGTTGGCCTCGACCCACATCTGCTCGGTCGGCACCACGGCCATCAGGGCATTGCCCGGCTGCACGCGCTGGCCGACCTGCACCGAACGACGGGCAACATAGCCGGTGACCGGCGCGACGATGCCGGCGCGGGCGTTGTTGAGGAAGGCCTGGCGCAGCTGCGCGGCCGCTGCCTGCACGTCCGGCTGGGTGGCGATCACGGTGTCGTCGACCAGCGCGCGGTTGCGCTCGACGGTCTCGCGCGAACCGGCCACGGCGGCTTCGGCGGCCGCCAGCTCATCGCGGGCATGGGCCAGTTCTTCGTTGGAGATGGCGCCGGTGGCGGCCAGGTCCTTGCGGCGGGCGAAGTCGTCGCGCACGCGCTTCAGGGTCACCTGGCGGGCATTCAAGTCTGCCTGCGCGCCTTCCACGCTGCGGTACAGGCCGCGGGTCTGGCGCACCGTCTTGGCCAGGTTGGCTTCGGCCTGCTGCAGCGCCACCGAGGTATCGGACGGATCCAGCTGCACCAGCAGCTGGCCGCGCTCGACGCGCATGCCGTCATCGGCGTTGATGGCGACCACGGTACCGGCCACCAGCGGGGTGATCTGCACCTGGTTGCCCTGCACGTAGGCATCGTCGGTCTCTTCGAACCAACGGCCGAACATGAAGTACCACAGCGCCAGTGCGGCAAGCAGCAGCACGACGATCACGAACAGGCCGCGCAGCAGGTTGCCGCGGCGGTTGGAGGCGGCCGGGGCCGCGGTGTCTTGGGTCTGGCTCATGGCGGAGGTCTTCAGGAATGCGAGGAATCGGAATGGGAGGCAATCGGGGCGCGGTCGGCGTCAGCGGGCTGGAAACCACCGCCCAAGGCCTTGCTCAGGCGCACCGAGGTCTGCACCTGCTGCGACTGCAGGCCGGCCAGCTGCTGCTGCGATTGCAGCAGGGTGGACTGCGCGGTCAGCACGTCCAGGTAACTGCCGATGCCGGCGCGGTAGCGCTGCTGGGCCAGGTCGAAGGCCGAGCGTGCGGTGTCCACGGCCTGCTGCTGCGCGTGCGCCTGCTGTGCCAGCGAACGCACCGCATTGACCTGGTCGGCGACGTCGCGCAGTGCATCGAGTACGGCCTGGTTGTAGTTGGCCACCGCCAGGTCGTACTGCGCATCGGTGTTGGCCAGGTTGGCGCGCAGCTTGCCGCCCTCGAAGATCGGCAGGCTCAGCGCCGGGCCGATGTAGGCGAAGGTGGAACTGCTCTTCAGCAGATCACCCACGTTCGGGGCGACCACGCCGGCCAGCGCGGTCAGGTTGAAGCTCGGATAGAACTTGGTCCTGGCGACCTTGATCTGCTTGTCGGCCGCTTCCACGCGCCAGCGCGCAGCCACGATATCCGGGCGACGGCCAAGCAGTTCGCTCGGCAGCACGCCCGGCAGCTGCAACGCCATCGGGTTCAGCGGCTGCGGGCGCTGGATCGACAGGCCCCGGTCCGGTCCCTTGCCGATCAGCGCGGCCAGCGCGGTGCGGGCAGCGTCGATGCGCTGCTGCGCGGCCAGTACCTGTTGCTGCGCGGCCGGCACGCGGGCCTCGGCCTGGCGCACCTGCAGGTCACTGTCGATGCCGGCGCTGCGGCGCTGGCGGGTCAGCTGCAGCGACTTCTGCGAGCGGGTCAGTTCTTCCTCGGCCACGTCATTGAGCTGCCACGCATACGCCAGATCGGCGTAGGCCTGAGCGATGCCGGTGGACAGGTTCAGGCGTGCCGCCTGGGCTTCGACCGTGGCGGCATGCGCGCCATCCACGGCCGCTTCCCAAGCGGCGCGCTTGCCGCCCCACAGGTCCACGCCGTAGCTGAAGTCGAAGGCGACCTGGCTGCTGCCGCCGTAGCGGCCGCCCATCTCGCTGCCGACCATCGATTCGGGCAGGCGCAGGCCGGTGTAGCCACCGGACACCGACAGGCTGGGCAGCTGATCGGCGCGCGCGGTGCCGACCTGGGCCTGGGCCTGGCGCAGGCGTGCATCGGCGGCGTCCAGGCTCGGGTGGCCGGCGAGGCCTTCAGCCACCAGCGCGTCCAGCTGCGCATCGCCCAGTGCCTTCCACCAGTCCTGCGCCGGGAAGCCGGTGGCACTCAGGTCGGTGTCGGCCAGGGTGCGTTCGCTGTGCAGGCTGTCAACCTCAAGCACGTGGCCCTGCGGGGTGAGGCCGCGGCTGCTGGCGCAGGCGGCCAGGGCCAGGGCCAGCGCTGACACCAGCAGCGCGCGCCCGGACCGGCGGAGAATGGGATGCGGGATCGGGTTCATGGGGTCGTCAGTGAATCGCGGATTCGGGTAAGGAGGGACAGCAGCAGCGTGCGCTCATCGGCGGAAAGATCACGCAGCGCGTAATCCATCACCGCGTCGCCGCGCAGCTTCAGCCGCGCCCACAGCGCGCGGCCTTCGTCGGTCAGCACGATCTGAAGTGCACGCCGGTCCTGCGCATGCGGCTCGCGGCGGACACAGCCCAGAGCCTCGAGCTTGTCCAGCAGGCGGGTGACCGCACTGGGCACCTGGTCGATGGCCTGGGCCAGTTCGTTGGCGGTACAGGGGGCCATGTGCGAAAGCACCTTCAGCCCGATGTAGTGGGTGAAGCCGATGCCCAGATCTTCTTCAGCCATGGACGCGTCGAGTTGGCGGACCAGGCCGTCGCGCACCTGGCGCAGCAGCAGGCCGAAGCTGGGGGGAGTGGTTGCAGGACAGATCATGGGGGAGCATTCTCTTCCAAAAAAAATATTTCTCAATGGAAATATTCGATCTGGCATCGAATGCTGTGTTGCAGCAGCGGGCTCGATCAGTGAAGGCGCCTACCTTAATGATCTGGTCAGGTGGCCCGGTAGTACAATCCAGCCAATGGATGACACATTTCAGCCAGCGGATATGATGAACAAGGCAGAAATCCCCCCTCCCAAGCGCCTGTTGCGGGACGACGCGCTGGACTGGTTCGAGCGCAACGATGGCCCCCCGGTCGTCGCCTTCCGCTTCGACAGCCCGCAGGGCCTGGTCCGCGAAGTGGACTGGCACCACCACCAGCGCGCGCAGCTGATCTGCGTCGAGCGCGGCCTGCTGACCACCCGCACCTCGCACGGCACCTGGTCACTGGCGCCGGGTTCGGCCGGCTGGATGCCGCCGCTTGAGCCACATACGGTCACCCTCGACGGGCCGTTGCGCGGCTGGGGCATGGCCCTGGCGGCGCCTGCCTGCTCCACCCTGCCCTCCGATCCGTGCGTGCTGGGCCTGTCCAAGCTGGCGCAGGCGCTGGCCGACCGCATCTGCGAATGGCCGCTGGGCTATGCCACCACGCCCGAACGCCAGCACATCATCGACGTGCTGCTGGACGAGATCCGCACCGCCCCGCGCCAGCGCATGCACCTGCCGATGCCGCATGACCGGCGCCTGCTGAAGATCGCCTCGCAGCTGCTGGCCGACCCGTCCGACGAGCGCAGCCTGGCCGAATGGGCGCACTGGGCCGGGCTTTCCCCGCGCAGCCTGACCCGCCACTTCCGCGACGAGACCACCCTCAGCTTCGCCCAGTGGCGGCAGCAGGCCCGCCTGTCCGAGGCCCTGCGCCAGCTGACCGATGGCCGCAGCGTGGCCGATATCGCCCATGCGCTGGGCTTCAGCAGCGCCAGCGCCTTCGTCACCGTGTTCCGCCGCCACTTCGGGCTGCCACCCGGGCGCTACCTGGCACGCGCCGGGCATGGCCTGGAAACCGGGCTGGACCCTGCGCGCGGCTTGGCATCCCCCGCCGCATCCGGATAATCACAGGATTGCGAGCGGCGACCGCCGTCGCCGCCTCCCGACAACAGGTAACAACGCCGCATGACCGAACTTGCCCGCCCCGTGTTCCACGGATTCGAACAACTGCCGCTGCGCGAGTACGCCGAGCGCGCCTACCTCGACTACTCGATGTACGTGGTCCTGGACCGCGCCCTGCCGTTCATCGGCGACGGCCTGAAGCCGGTGCAGCGCCGCATCATCTATTCGATGAGCGAGCTGGGCCTGAATGCCGCGTCCAAGCCGAAGAAGTCCGCGCGCACCGTCGGTGACGTCATCGGTAAATACCACCCGCATGGCGACAGCGCGTGCTACGAGGCACTGGTGCTGATGGCCCAGCCGTTCTCGTACCGCTACCCGCTGATCGAAGGCCAGGGCAACTTCGGCTCCAGCGACGACCCGAAGTCGTTCGCGGCGATGCGCTACACCGAATCCAAGCTGACCCCGATCGCCGAAGTGCTGCTGGGCGAACTGGGCCAGGGCACCACCGACTGGGCGCCGAACTTCGACGGCACCCTGCAGGAACCGACCTGGATGCCGGCGCGGTTGCCGCACCTGCTGCTCAACGGCACCACCGGCATCGCCGTGGGCATGGCCACCGACGTGCCGCCGCACAATCTCAACGAGATCGTCAGCGCGCTGCTGCACCTGCTGGACAACCCCGAGGCCAGCGTGCGCGACCTGTGCGAGCACGTGCAGGGCCCGGACTACCCGTCCAGCGCCGAAATCATCACCGCGGCCAGCGATCTGCGCAACATGTACGAGACCGGCAACGGCAGCGTGCGTGCGCGTGCGACCTTCACCAAGGAAGCCAACAACATCGTGGTCACAGCGCTGCCGTTCCAGGTGTCGCCGTCGAAGGTGATCGAGCAGATCGCCGCGCAGATGCGCGCCAAGAAGCTGCCGTGGCTGGAAGACATCCGCGATGAGTCCGACCACGCCAACCCGGTGCGCGTGGTGCTGGTGCCGCGCTCCAACCGCGTCGATGCCGAACAGCTGATGGGCCACCTGTTCGCGACCACCGACATGGAGCGTAGCTACCGCGTCAACCTCAACGTGATCGGGCTGGACGGCCGTCCGCAGGTGAAGAACCTGAAGGTGCTGCTCAGCGAATGGCTGACCTTCCGCAGCAATACCGTCACCCGCCGCCTGCAGCACCGCCTGCAGAAGGTCGAGCGCCGCCTGCACCTGTTGGAAGGCCTGCTGGTCGCCTTCCTCAACCTGGACGAGGTGATCCACATCATCCGTACCGAGGACGAACCGAAGGCAGCGCTGATCGCGCGCTTCGGCCTGTCCGACGACCAGGCCGAGTACATCCTGGAAACCAAGCTGAAGCAGCTGGCCCGCCTGGAAGAGATGAAGATCCGCGGCGAGCAGGACGAGCTGGCCAAGGAGCGCGAGAAGATCCTCGGCATCCTCGACAGCAAGGCCAAGCTGAAGAAGCTGATCCGCGACGAACTGACCGCCGATGCCAAGAAGTTCGGCGACGCACGCCGTTCGCCGCTGGTGCAGCGCCAGGCCGCGCAGGCCATCGACGAGACCGAGCTGGTGCCGAGCGAGCCGATGACCGTCGTGCTGTCGGAGAAGGGCTGGATCCGTGCCGCCAAGGGCCATGATGTCGATGCGTCCGCCCTGTCCTACCGCGATGGCGACGCCCTGCAGGGCGCGGTGCGCGCGCGCAGTACCCAGCAGGTCGCGTTCCTTGACAGCGAGGGCCGCGCCTACTCGACGCCGGTGCATACCCTGCCTTCGGCGCGCGGCAATGGTGAGCCGCTGACCGGCCGCTTCTCGCCGGCGCCGGGCACCAGCTTCGTCACCCTGGCCAGTGCCGAACCGGAGACGCGCTTCGTGCTGGCCTCCAGCCATGGCTACGGCTTCGTCACCCGCTTCGAGAACCTGATCGGCCGCAACAAGGCCGGCAAGGCGATGCTGAACCTGTCGGCCGGCTCGTCGGTGCTGATCCCTTCGGTGGTTGCCAACGTCGCCACTGATCGCATCGTGGCGGTGACCAGCTCGGGCAACCTGCTGGCGATCGCTGCCAACGACCTGCCGGAACTGGACAAGGGCAAGGGCAACAAGATCATCGAGATCCCCAAGGCCAAGCTCGCCACCGAACGCGTGGTCGCCATCGTGGCGATCAGCCCGGGGCAGACCCTGCAGGTACGCAGCGGCCAGCGCACCATGGGCCTGAAGTTCAACGAGCTGGACGCGTATCTCGGCGCGCGCGCCACCCGCGGCCACCTGTTGCCGCGTGGCTGGCAGAAGGTGGAAGGCCTGTCGGTGGAGTGACCGGTAGGGCCGGCCGCTGGCCGGCAACTGCTGAATGTTGCTCGGATCCAACGTTGCCGGCC
>NZ_JAPTFX010000086.1:0-19065 GCF_030985895.1 Stenotrophomonas sp. Sm6012
TGACCCACCGGAGCGGTATGCTCCCCAACCTGGACTCTACTAAGTAGCTAGTGGCCCTGAGAAAGGGGGCAGGTCACCGGGGCTGCGAACTTCTCCGGATCCGTGTTCTTGGACCACCGCGGCGTGGCCTTTGGGCGTCCAGCCTATGCCAGCTTTTCAGTGGTGGAAGTGCCGGGCCAAGCCGGGGTGCCGGTGCGCATCAATGGGGTGCCCTCAGTCCAAACCAACCGACAGGGCCGGGTGCTGGTGACCGAGGTTCCCTCTTTGCTTCCCACCACCGTCAGCCTCAAAGACAAAGACCTTCCCGTGGGCGTGGAGATCGGAGAGACCGAGAAGCAGATTGTGGCACCACGCCAGGGCGGCGTGCGGGTGACGTTACCGGTTCGGACTCAGAACGCCCGGGCCTTCACCCTGACCGGCAAGACCATTCCTCCTGGCTCGATGGCAGCGACCTCGACCGAGCGGGTGGTGGTGGGATTTGATGTGGCGCTTTACTTGGAGTACCCCAAGCCAGGGCAGATAGTAACCATCGGAACTGTCTGCATTGCCACCTTGCCCTCTCCGTTGGAGGAGCTCGACAAGGTGGCGTTCATTCCCTGTCAGTGAGTTTCCGCCTAAAACACAGTAATTCCTTCTTGGACGGTCATGGAAGAGTCGCAATGCGACGTCTGCAATCTAGGCTCCACAGCGCTGGTTGCCCGATCTCTCCCAGGGAACAAAAAATTAAGCAACAACATATGCCGCGAGCGCTGGGTTAGCCGCAATGGTGCGGTTGTGATAACTCTTGAGCCAATCAAACTTGCTTAGCAGTTTTTGGGCCTTGGATTTCTCATCGCCAATTGCTGCCGCAGCAAGCTTTGACTGACACTCTACTAGCTTCGCCGACAATGCCTTGGCATGTTCAGCAAAGTAGAAGTGGACTTGCTCTCGAGACTTAATGAATTGCGGATTCATTTTGGCGGAAGCGGCGATGATAGGAATGTCAGTGTTGATCGTGGATGCGGCATGCCCGAGGTAGTCGAGGAAGTAAAGGCCATCGGTCTGGTCCTTCTGGAGTGGTGCGTGGCCGGAATACATTGCCTTGCTTAGATAATCGATCTTATCCATCAATGCAACATTGCTCGAGACAGCGGGGTGTAGGACTATCCGTGGGTGTTTGGCGAGCGTACTCTCGGCCTCGTATGCCTCCATCAGTCCTTCCCCAACGGCAAACTGACCGCGCACCATTGCATATTTGTTGGAGATGCCGCCCCGTAGGAAAATTCCCTTCTGAAAGTAGGTGCTGAAAATAAGACCCTGAAGCCGCATGCAGATGATGAACAGGGCGTTAGCCGAGTGCATCATGGCGTGATCCTGATTGGTGAGTTCAGGCACGTCGTTGGGCTTGAAAGTGATGATCATCGAGTCCGAAATGAAGGCCGCTGTGACCTCGTAATACTTGTAAAGATCGAATTGCTTATTGTTGGAATAGATCGCCTTTGTGGCATCGCCATTCATGGCTGCAAAGACATTGGCGTTGGATTGCATAAAATCCAGAAATATCTTGGCATCCTCATCATTTTTGATGGCTCCGTTGATGTCACGGTAGCCAAGCATGTCTACAAAAAGAGTCCATTGCTCGAGCTTCAATTCTTGATTCCTTTCTCTTGGTTGATTGTTGGGGTGTGCATCTGAAAGCGTCTCGCATATCGCTCAACTCCGAAGATCTTTCACGATGCTTGGGCATGCTCGTAAAAGATGGACGGCTGACTTTTCATGAGCCCTTCGTTACGTGGCCGGAAAGCGTTGCCGAGCTTGGGCTACCTCTCCAGGCGCACTCGTAGCCGCCTGGCCCGCTCCTTGAACGCGGCATCTCCGCCTTCAAGAATGTCGCAGACTGCCTTTCGGATGGTCGCCGACTCGAGCCCGCCAGATGCATATGTGATGCGAGGTAGTCCCCCAGACCCGTCATGCTCGGACTCGGCGATGATCACCTGATCAGCGTCGGTGTTGATCACCAGGTTTGCGTTGTGCGTGACCATGATGACTTGCCGGGTGGCCTTGGCTTGGACGAACAGGGAAACAAGCTCATCAAACACCGATTTTGGATCTAGGTTCTCTTCGGGCTGATCAATGATGAGAGGACGGTCGTCGGCCTCGTCCAGGGCAAGGTAGAGCAAGAGGAGGACGATGCCACGCGTGCCCGGCGACAGCTTCCTGATGTCGATGTTGTCGTAAGTGATTTCGTACCGCACACGCAAGTGGTCGATACTGAAAAGCCATCGAGCAAAGCGCTTGAACCAAGCCCGAACCTCGTCGGTTTCCGCAGGGTCGTACGGGGCGTGGTCGAGGAGGTCCTTTGAATGCGTTCCGATGAACGAAGACATGGCGGAGCGGACGTCAGCCGCTGACCCGGTCTCCCAAGCGGCCAAAAAGAACTCGCGTGCGGTCTTGGTAAAGGCTCCGATCCCGTAGAACGGACCTGTTTTGCGGCGATCTAGCAATTCCTCCTCTGCTTCAGCGGCCCAGGTGTCGACATCTGCAATGCGGCGTACCGCGAGGCCGAGCTTAGCCAAGGTTCCGGAAGAGGAGGCGAGACGGCTCAGTAGCGGGGAATAGAGCTGCTCCAAGGCGTCTTGCTCGTTGATGACTGCCTGGAAGGCGCGCTCATACGCATCCTCTCGCTCGACCTGGAGGAGCTTCCGGCGGGCGTGCGCACCTTGGGCATCCTCAAGGCGCTGCTGAAAACCGTTGAGCGCGGTCTGCTCTTGGCCGATTCGATTCGTTAGCGCCGTGTATTGCTTTTGCGTCAACTGATCGGCGGTAAAGAACGCCGAAAGCCGCCCCAGTTCCGCCTCCAGTAGAGTCATCGGCAGTGTGTCGAGGGCAGTGCCGTCGGCGATGTAAGAGACGCTGGGATCGTGGGGGAGGGGCGGCACCCCGGCCAACTTTGCAATCTCACCATCGGCCCAGGCAAGGTAGCCCTGCAAATCCTGATCCACACTGCCCTTGTGGACAAGCAGGAAGGCCTGCCATTGCGCGTCGTCCATGCCGCTGGCGGTGTGGCGAGCGCGCAGTTGCCGAAGAAGCTCCGGGGAACCGGTAGCCCGAGTGGAAGCCACCTCGTTTTGAAGCGACACGAAGGACTGGCGCTGATTGTTGAAGTTCTGAATCTTTGTCTTCAACGCCTGGGCGGCCTCGCTGAGCTCGGTATGGCGGTCGAGCACCGCTTTGGTGTCTCGGAGCGTGAGCTTCGCTCGATCGGCGATGTAGCCTTCGATGATCTTTGTCTTCTGCTCGACTTGGGCGGCCAACGCCTTGACCGAAGCCTCCTTCTCGAGCTCTAGCGACACCGAGTCAGAAATCTGCGAGATCGCCAACTCCTCTCGCTCCCGGGCCTGCTTGAAGAGCAGCGTCTTATGGTCGCGAAGCTCTGCAAAGCTGCCCGCGAAGTGGGTTTCACTGGGCTCGTGGGATTGGAACACCACCCGCTCTATTTCTTCTATCAAGCCGTCTGACGCCCCAGACGCCGAGCACAGCTCTTCAACGAACTGCTGGGAGAGGTAGCGCGCCTTGGGAAAAAACACGCCCTCAGGGCGAAAACCGAGCGGGCGCTGATCCTTCGAACCACCGCCCCACGCCAAATCGACCTGTGCGTTGCCAAGAAGCGTTCTGGCTCGCACCAAGAAGGAGGCACTGGCATTCTCATTGGCGGTCCAACCAGCCTCGGGAATGGCGTCGCAGCCTGCGGCGATGATGTCGGCCAACGCCGTTTTCCCGGAGCCGCGCGAGCCAACGATGGCAACCAAGCCGGGGTTCAGTTGGATTTCGGGGTTCTGGAAGCCAGGCGCGCCTTGAATGCTGACGTGGGAGATGGTCTGAGACGGCATGGCGGACTTGGGTGGGGTCTCGCCCACGTAAGCACGGCCTTCCGGATTGATGCAGGCTTGGCGAAGCGCGTCGAACGAGGCGTCGCCTTTGATCCACGAGTAACGGTTGCCCGTGGGCTGACCCACAGCGGCCAAGGTGTGCGCGTCGCTGCCATGGAGGCACGGCTTGCAAGCCCCATAGTGCGTGGCAATATCGGCTTTGCTCAGTGCCCTCTGACCGAGCCAGAATTCGCGATCAGAGGGCTTGCTCGAGAATACGACGTGGGCGAATGTTTCAATGGACCGACGTACCGTTGTATCGGAGGCCTGGTTCAGTCCGCTGGTCCCATCGTTGGAACCTGCAGCAACGGCAATGAGAACGTTGGCCTGCGCCCATGCACTGTCGCCAAATGCCTGGCGAAGAGCTTCGAAGTTCACTCTGAACTGGGTCACCCCGTGGCTAAGCGCCGCCTTGTCGTCAATGATGGCCGGGTTGGCTTTCTTTCCGAGTCGGATGAGATCAGCCCGGCTGCAGCTGAACCGGTCTGCATACGCTGAGAACGTCAACTGGCTGAGGAATCGGGTGGCCTCTTGGGCATGATCAGGGTCACTGGGGTTGATCAGCAGATGAAGGTTCACGTAGCCAGACTTCGCGTGGACGTCCAGTCGAACTTCGATGTTCGGAAAGACAAACGGGACGTTCGCAAGACGTCCGAGCGCCCGCTGGGCAAGAACTGCCTCGTAGCTGTCCATCACGTAGTAGTCCGTGATGCCCAGCGCATCCAGCGGAGGCGAAGCCGCCTCCAGCGCGCTCAAGTAGGTATCCCAAGATCCCGAACCAAACTGATCGTTGAGCACGGTGCCCGGCGCGTGGACGTGTGGATCCCATCGCCGCCATTCAGAGCCTCGATTCATTCCTTTTCCCCCTGTTCGGCCAATCCGGGCCCATCGGCTGATGATAGCGCCTGAAGGGAGCTTTTGATGGATCGAGCGAAGGAGTTTCAGGTGGACGATCAGGGGCAATGGGGGCTTCGTATTGACCTTCATCCAATAAATGGTGGAAGTACACCGATTATTCATATCAACTATGGGCCCGCTGCTCGCGATGAGGCCGCTCATCTTGTATTGTTTGATCCTCGGTGGGTAAGGAAATAGGTGCCTATATGCGTGGCGCTGATGAAATGAAGTCCGCTGTTGCCTGTCTGCAAATGTTGTTGGAATCCGAACCTACTTCTGCGGAACAAGTCTCTGCCTGGTACAAGAGGGCGGCGGCTCTCAAGTGCGTCCTTCAATCAAGTGCTTCCGAAATGAATGTTCCCCATGTGATCTGGCATTGCCTTGATGATGCTGATATCCGTTTTCGCGATAGGGTCTATGCGGAAGAGCAGATATTGGCGGTCGAGAAGAGTGTCGAGGAGTGGGGTGTGGGCTGAGAGGGTGGATTGATGATCGCAAGCGTTGTTTTCCCCTGCAGTATTCAATCCGGTTCCGGTCGTTGAAAGGCTGCAGAGGCTATAGATGTCTGAGCTCAGAATATTTGTCGATTTCAACAATAGAGATCCTGATGGTTTCCTGAGGCTCAACCTCACGGGGACGCTGGAGGACCTGAGAAGAGAGAATCTGGCTCTCGAGGAAGGGATGCTCATGACAGGATCAGATGGCGATCTCACGGCTAAGATAATAGTTGTTGCACCCGGACTAGAAGGCATATGGCGGGGCAGAATGGTTGATGGGCCTTGGGAGGGGACTGAATGAATGCGCATTGTTGGTGGGGCTTGGAGACGCTCCCTGCCCAATTGGGGAGGGGGTTTTCTGCGGGTGGTGACCGACATCCCAATGATGCCAGCATGTGACCTGCAAGACTGAAGCGAACCACCTGTCGCGTTCTGCACGCCTAGTCGGCCGGTTGCGTCAAATCAAACCGCTCTACTCGTTGTTCGTGCGTTCGACCAGGCTGCTCTATACAACTATTCGTAAGCGAGATGCGTCACGAGCTTCAGTGCTTCCTGTGTCATTTACGACTCTGCGCGTCGCGTGCGCCTAAGTATCAGCGCACTCGCGTCTTCTCGTGTCGCCCCCGCCATGTACTGCGCATGCAACAATTCGCACCGCTTCTTTCGATGCATCCGAACCTTTCGGATTTTTCTCATTGAATCGAAGGTGCAGGCGTAGACACCATGGCGCGCCACCGAAAAAGGGTGGCCGGGCATCCAAACCCGCGCATAGCTGTAAACGCTTGCCAGCCGGCACCGCTCTGAAACGGTGCCGGCTGGCAATCCGTCGGCCTATATGGCGGGCGGTGCGTGGGGGTCTTCGGACCCGCCGGTTTAGCTATGCCCGGTTTGGAACCCGCACCGTCCGCCACCCCGCTTCCGCGCGGTGGCGCTGTTAAGTACAGCCACGGAAGCCGACGCCATGACCACTCGCAAGATTCCGCAATTCCCCGTCGATGAATCCACCAACGACGACAACAACCCCGCCTTCGACCTCAGCACCTTCCAGGGCTGCCTCAAGCGCATCCGCGATGGCGAAGGGTCCGATGGCATGCTGTGGCCGGAAGAGAATCTTTCTGACGGCCGCCGTCAGTCCTTGGCCAGGATCGACCGCGCGGCCGTGGGTATCCAGACGGCGGTGGAGATGCTGCATGCGGCCAGCCGCTGCGAATCCATGGCCACGCCCGACCGCCATCTGGACGAGGGGGTCGTCGAGGGGCTGTTCTTCGCATGCCGCGAACTGGCTGAGCTGGTGTGCAGGGAAGTCAGGCCGTCCTGACCTTCCGTGCATTGCTGAACACGTTCAGCAGGCTTTGCCGGTCCAGTGGCATTGGCGTGGCGGGGCCCGATGCTAGGCTGCGTGTCCGCGAGGCTGGGCGGCCCGCGCGCACGCGGTGCGACAACGTGTCGCAGCCTGAAACGGGCCTTTCCTGCGCCTGATCATTGTCAATGCCTTTCTTAAATGGTGGGTGACGGCCTAAAATTGAAAGGCTGACTCGACCCCACCTCCCTGCCTGTCCATCGGACCGGTGGGACCGGCTTTTTGCTGGAGCAGGCAGGACGGGGAACGGCATTCCCTCGCAATTGGATCGACCGATGATTCCGTTGAAAACCCTTGGGCGCTGGTTGCGCCCGGGCCTGCTGCTGTCGTTGCTGGTGATGCTCACCGGCTGCGATGCCGTGGCCATCCTCAGTCCGAAGGGCCAGATCGGCCAGGATGAGAAGACCCTGCTGATCACGGCCACCGTGCTCATGCTGCTGGTCGTCATCCCGGTCATCATCATGACCCTGACCTTCGCGTGGAAGTATCGCGCCTCCAACACCAAGGCCCGTTACGAGCCGAAGTGGTCCCACTCGACGGCGATCGAGGTGGTGGTGTGGTCCATCCCCTGCATGATCGTGCTGGTGCTGGCGGTCCTGACCTGGCGTTCGTCGCACGCGCTTGACCCGTACAAGCCGCTGGAATCGGACGTCAAGCCGGTCACCATCGAGGCGATCTCGCTGGACTGGAAGTGGCTGTTCATCTATCCGGAAGAGAAGGTGGCGGTCGTCAACGAAATCAAGTTCCCGGTCAACACGCCGCTGAACTTCAAGATCACGTCCGACACGGTGATGAATGCCTTCTTCATCCCGCACCTGGGCAGCATGATCTACTCGATGGCCGCGATGGAGACCAAGCTCCATCTGATCGCCAACGAGACCGGTGAATTCCCGGGCATGTCCTCGCACTACAGCGGCGCGGGCTTCGCCAAGATGCACTTCACCGCCTACTCGGTCACCGATGCCGAATACCGCCAGTGGCTGGACCAGGTCCGTGCCGGCGAGCAGACCCTGGACAAGGCCTCGTTCAAGGCCCTGGGTGAAGCACGCAACGCCGAGTGGTACCCGGTCACCTACTTCGGCAAGACCGAAGAGGGCCTGTTCAACTGGGTCATCGCCAAGCACATGGGCGACAACAAGCACTACGGCATGAAGCACGAACATGCCGGTGCCGCCGCTGCCGATGCCGCCAGCCATGAAGCGCATGAGGGCCACGCCCCCAGTGACGCGCATGATTCCAAGGAATCGGGTGAAAACCTGGATGCCAACGAACACGAACACGCAGGCCATGCCGGCCACGCGGGTTCGGGAGAATGAACATGTTGGGAAAACTCTCTATTGAGTCGATCCCCCACGATCCGATCGTCCTGACGACGTTGATCGGCGCGGTGCTGGGTGGCCTGGGCGTGATGGCCCTGATCACCAAGTTCAAGCTGTGGGGCTATCTGTGGAAGGAGTGGTTCACCTCGGTGGACCACAAGAAGATCGGCGTGATGTACCTCATCGTCGCCTTCGTCATGCTGCTGCGCGGCTTCTCCGACGCCATCATGATGCGTACCCAGCAGGCGCTCGCCGTTGGCGGGTCAGAGGGTTACCTGCCGCCGCACCACTACGACCAGATCTTCACCGCCCACGGCGTGATCATGATCTTCTTCGTGGCGATGCCGCTGATCACCGGCCTGATGAACCTGGCCGTGCCGCTGCAGATCGGTGCGCGCGACGTCGCGTTCCCGTTCGTCAACTCGCTCAGCTTCTGGCTGTTCGTGTCTGGCGCGGTGCTGATCATGCTGTCGCTGTGGATCGGTGAGTTCGCTGCCACCGGCTGGCTGGCGTTCCCGCCGTTGTCGGGCATCGAATACAGTCCAAGCGTCGGCATGGACTACTACATCTGGGGTCTACAGGTCGCAGGCCTGGGTACCACGCTGAGCGGTATCAACTTCTTCATTACCATCCTGAAGATGCGTACCCCCAGCATGAAGCTGATGCAGATGCCGGTGTTCACCTGGACCGCCCTGGTGACCAACGTGCTGATCGTCGCCGCCTTCCCGGTGCTGACCATCACCCTGGTGCTGCTGACCCTGGACCGTTACCTGGGTACGCACTTCTTCACCAATGACGGTGGCGGCAACGCCATGCTGTACATCAACCTGATCTGGATCTGGGGTCACCCGGAGGTGTACATCCTGGTCCTGCCGGCGTTCGGTGTGTTCTCCGAAGTCATCGCGACCTTCTCGCGCAAGGCGCTGTTCGGCTACAAGGGCATGGTCTACGCCACCGCCTGCATCGGCGTGCTGTCGTTCATCGTGTGGCTGCACCACTTCTTCACCATGGGCTCGGGTGCCAACGTCAATGCCTTCTTCGGCATCACGACGATGATCATCTCGATCCCGACCGGCGTGAAGATCTTCAACTGGCTGTTCACCATGTTCCGCGGCCGCGTGCACTTCACCACCCCGGTGCTGTGGACCATCGGCTTCATGGTCACCTTCGTCATCGGCGGCATGACCGGCGTGATGCTGGCGATCCCGGCCATCGACTTCGTGCTGCACAACAGCCTGTTCCTGATTGCCCACTTCCACAACGTCATCATTGGCGGCGTGGTGTTCGGCATGTTCGCCGGCATCACCTACTGGTGGCCGAAGATGTTCGGCTTCCGCCTCAATGAGTTCTGGGGCAAGTGCGCGTTCTGGTGCTGGTTCATCGGCTTCTATGTGACCTTCATGCCGATGTACGTGCTGGGCTTCATGGGCATGACCCGTCGCCTGCAGAGCACGGTCAACCCGGCGTACGAGCCGCTGCTGCTGGTGGCTGCCTGCGGTGCCTTCATTGTCGGCGCCGGCATCCTGTGCCAGATCATCCAGGTGGCCGTGTCGATCCGCGACCGCAAGAAGACCGTCGACCTGACCGGCGACCCGTGGGATGCCCGTACGCTGGAGTGGGAAACCTCTTCGCCGCCGGCCTTCTACAACTTCGGCACCCTGCCGGAAGTCACCGAACTGGACGATTTCTGGGAGCGCAAGCAGCGTGGTGAAGCCTGGCCGAAGCCGGCCAAGTACACCGACATCCACATGCCGCGCAACACTGGCACGGGCGTTGTCATCGGTGCCTTCAGCCTGGTGTTCGGCTTCGCGATGATCTGGCACATCTGGTGGCTGGCCATCGTTGGCTTCGTCGGCATGATCGCCACGTTCATCTACCGCACCTTCGACCAGGACGTGGACTACTGGGTCCCGGCCGCCGAGGTGGAACGCATCGAGAACGAACACCGCAAGCACCTGGAAAACCAGGGCCTGGTGAAGTCGGAGCTGAAGGCATGAGCACCAATACCTCGACCCTGAGCCACGGGCACGCCGCGCATGCGGCGGCCCATGGCCATGACGACCACGAGCACCACGACACCGGCGGCAACACCGTCTTCGGTTTCTGGGTGTACCTGATGAGCGACTGCCTCATCTTCGCCTCGCTGTTTGCCACCTACGTGGTGCTTTCCGGCGGTACCGATGGCGGCCCCGGCGCGAAGGACCTGTTCGAGCTGCCGTTCGTGGCGTGGGAAACCGCGCTGCTGCTGACCTCGTCGCTGACCTTCGGCCTGGGCATGATTGCCATGCACCGCAAGCAGATGGGCCAGATGTACCTGTGGCTGGCCATCACCTGGCTGCTGGGCTTCGGCTTCATGTGCATGGAAGTGTGGGAATTCCAGCACCTGATCCATCAGGGCTACGGTCCGGACCGCAGTGCCTTCCTGTCGGCGTTCTTCGCCCTGGTCGGCACCCACGGCCTGCACGTCAGCGCCGGCCTGCTGTGGCTGCTGGTGATGTTCGTGCAGCTGAAGAAGTACGGCCTGACCCCGACCAACAAGACCCGCATGGCGTGCCTGAGCCTGTTCTGGCACTTCCTGGACCTGATCTGGATCGGCGTGTTCTCCGTCGTCTACCTCAATGGAGCGCTGTAATGGCACATGACAACCATGCACACGACCACGGCACCGGCGGCGAAAGCCATGGCACCGTGAAGTCGTACCTGATCGGCTTCGTGCTGGCGGTGGTGCTGACCGTCATCCCGTTCTGGATGGTGATGTCGGGTGATTTCTCGCGCACCGTCAACGGTGTGGTCATCGCGATCACCGCGGTACTGCAGATGCTGGTCCACCTGGTGTTCTTCCTGCACCTGGACCGCTCTTCGGAAAGCCGCTGGAACGTCAACGCTGCGGCCTTCACCGTGGTGGTGATCGGCATCATCGTGGTCGGTACCCTGTGGGTCATGCACAACATGAACGTGCACATGATGCACTGACGTCCTCGCGACGTTGCCACGCAGAAAGGCCGCCCCCGGGCGGCCTTTTTGTTTGATGCGGCTCTACCCCGCCACCTTGCGCAGGAACTCCTCGGCCTCCATCGGCCGGCCCAGGTGGTACCCCTGCAGCTGGTCGCAGCCCAGTTCGCTCAGGTACTCGCGCTGCGCCTGGGTCTCCACGCCTTCGGCCACCACCTGCAGCTGCAGGGTGCGGCCCAGCGCGATGATTGACGAGACGATGGCGGCATCCTCGTCATTGCATTCCAGGTCGTGCACGAAGGCGCGGTCGATCTTCAGTTCGGTGGCCGGCATGCGCTTGAGGTACAGCAGGCTGGAATAGCCGGTGCCGAAATCGTCGATGGCAATGTGCACGCCCATCGCGGTGAGGTCGTTGAGGATCGCCAGGCTGGCATCGACGTCCTTCATCGCCGTGGTCTCGGTGATCTCCAGGGTCAGCCGTGCCGGTTCGATCCGGTGCCGCTGCAGCACCTCGCGCACGCTGCCCAGCAGAGCGGGCGAGGCGAACTGCAGTGGCGACAGGTTCACCGCCATCGACCATTCGCTGTGCCCGGCGTCGTGCCACGCACGCAGCTGCGCACACGCACGGTCCAGCACCCAGTCGCCAATCGGCAGGATCAGGCCGCTGCGCTCGGCGATGGGGATGAACACATCCGGGGCCAGCAGGCCCAGCTCCGGGTGCTGCCAGCGCAGCAGCGCCTCGGCGCCGGTGGCCGGTGCGCCGGCGGCCGGGAACTTGGGTTGGTAATGCAGGATCAGTTCGTCGCGGGCGATGGCCTTGCGCAGGTCCTGCAGCAGGCGCAGCTGGCGGTTGGCACTCAGCTGCATCGACGGGGTGAAGAAGGTGTAGCCGTTCCGGCCGGTTTCCTTGGTGTGGTACATCGCCGCATCGGCGTGCGCCATCAGTTCGCGCTCGTTGCCGGCATCGTCCGGGTACAGCGCGATGCCGAGGCTGGCACTGACCTGCAGTTCGGCCGCATCCAGCGTGAACGGCTCGCCGGCCGCGGCGATGATGCGTTCGGCCACCACCACCGCATCGTCGGGAATGTCGATGGCCAGCACGATCACGAACTCGTCGCCGCCGAGGCGGGCGAAGGTATCCTGCGGCCGCAGCAGGCCGCCGATGCGCTGCGCCACCGCCACCAGCAGGCGGTCACCGAGCTGGTGGCCGTAGGCATCGTTGACCGCCTTGAAGCCGTCCAGGTCGCAGAACATCACCGCCACCGTGTGGCCGCGGCGGCGCGCCTTCTCGATGGCCTGCTCGATGCGGTCCTGCAGCAGCATGCGGTTGGGCAGCTGAGTGAGCGGATCGTGCAGCGCGGCCTGGATCAGCTTGTTGTTGGCGCGCGCCAGCGAATCGGCCAGCAGCCCGGTGCGCACGCGCATCTGCCGGTCGAACAGCGAGGCAACCAGCGCGATGCCCAGCGTGGCCACGGTGGTGACGATCACCAGCACCGCCAGCCAGCGGGTGTCGATGGCGCCGCTGCCGACCGCGCCGCAGATGCTGCCTTCGGGGAAGCGCGCTGCGGCCATGCCGGTGTAATGCATGCCGACGATGGCCAGGCCCATCACCAGCGAAGCGAGCGCGCGCAGGAGGAGGGTGTTGCGCTGCTCGGCACGCAGGCGGAAGGCGATCCACAGCGCGGCGCCGGCGGCACCGATGGCCACCGCGATCGATGCGGCGAACCAGCCCGGGTGGTAATCGATGCCGGGCTGCATGCGCATCGCCGCCATGCCCAGGTAGTGCATGGTGGCGATGCCCAGCCCCATCAGCACCGCGCCGGCCAGCAGCCGTCGCCACGGCAGGCTGGGCCGCGACACCAGCCACAGCGCATAGGCCGAGGCACCCATGGAGACCGCCAGCGAGTACAGGGTGATGCCGAGGTCGTAGCCCACCGGAATCGGCAGGTCGAAGGCCAGCATGCCGATGAAGTGCATCGACCAGATGCCCAGGCCCATCGCCGCCGCGCCCCCGGCCAGCCACCAGCGGGCCACGCGGCCTTCGGCGGTGGCCAGGCGGCCGGCCATGTCCAGCGCGGTGTACGAAGCAAGAATGGCCACCAGCAGCGAGATGGCAACCAGGCTCTGACTGTAACTGCCAGTCATGTTGAATCCAGTGGGAGAAAGGAGGGGCGCCCGCAAGGCGCACGCCCGCGACCCCTATCGGCGCGGGTGGGCGGGACTTGAGCGGTCGCAGCACCTGCGACCCGGCTCGGCTATCCTGCCACGCCTGTTCCCGTTGCTGGAAATCATCCGATGGCCAAAGCCCGCACCGCCTACGTCTGCAATGAATGCGGCGCCGAATACAGCAAGTGGCAGGGCCAGTGCACCGAGTGCAATGCCTGGAACTCGCTGTCGGAGATCGTGCTGGAGAGCGCGGCGGCGGCCAAGGCGCCGGCCTCGCGCCGGGCCGGCTGGGCCGGCAAGATCGACCCGCCGAAGATCACCGCCCTGAAGGATGTCGAGCAGACCGAGCACCGTCGGGTTTCCACCGGCATCGGCGAGTTCGACCGCGTGCTGGGCGGCGGCCTGGTCGAAGGTGCGGTGGTGCTGGTGGGTGGCGATCCGGGCATCGGCAAGTCGACCCTGCTGCTGCAGGCGGTGGCGAAGATGGCGGCAGAGCTGCCGGTGCTGTATGTGACCGGCGAGGAGTCGCTGGCCCAGGTGGCCGGCCGTGCGCATCGGCTGGAGCTGCCGCTGGAGGGAGTGAATGCGCTGGCCGAGACCGGGGTTGAATCGATCCTGCAGCATGCGTCCAGGGCCGGCCCGCGGCTGATCGTGGCCGATTCGGTGCAGACCCTGTGGACCGAAAGCCTGACCGCCGCGCCCGGCTCGGTCAGCCAGGTGCGCGAAAGCGCGGCACGGCTGGTGCGCTTCGCCAAGGAGACCGGCACCGCCGTGTTCCTGGTCGGCCACGTGACCAAGGAAGGCGGCATCGCTGGCCCGCGCGTGCTGGAGCACATGGTCGATGCGGTGCTGTACTTCGAGGGTGAGAGCGGCAGCCGCTTCCGCCTGTTGCGCGCGTTCAAGAACCGCTTCGGCGCGGTCAACGAGCTGGGCGTGTTCGCGATGGGCGACAAGGGCCTGAAGGAGGTCTCCAATCCGTCGGCGATCTTCCTGTCCGGGGGCAGTACCCACCAGCCGGGCAGCTGCGTGATGGTCACCCGCGAGGGCACCCGGCCGCTGCTGGTGGAGGTGCAGGCGCTGGTCGATGCCTCGCCGCTGTCGAATCCGCGCCGTGTCGCCGTTGGCCTGGAGCAGAACCGCCTGGCCATGCTGCTGGCGGTGCTGCACCGTCATGGCGGCGTGCTGGTCGGCGACCAGGACGTGTTCGTCAATGTCGTCGGTGGCATCCGCGTGCAGGAAACCGCCGCCGACCTGCCGGTGCTGCTGGCGGTGCTGTCCTCGCTGCAGGACCGGCCGCTGGCGGAGAAGACGATTGCCTTTGGCGAGGTCGGCCTGTCCGGTGAGATCCGTCCGGTACCCAATGGCGAAGACCGCCTGCGCGAGGCCGCCACCCATGGGTTCAAGCGCGCCATCGTGCCCAAGGCCAACGCGCCCAAGGGCGGCTCGGTGAAGGGCATGGAAGTGATCGCGGTGGAGCGGTTGTCCGAGGCCATCGACGCGGCGTGATGCAGGTTCTGTAGAGTCGAGCTTGCTCGACTGCCGGTAGAACAGCAGTCGAGCAAGCTCGACTCTACGTGGATGCGGCGGCCGACACGGCACTGGTCAGGCTTGCTGTGCTAGTTTTTCCCGCTCGACGAAGGCGCCCTCTGGCGCCTTTCCGTGCCCAGGAGTAAACGATTACATGCAGGACACCGCGCTCACCGCCCCCAACGCCGAAATCCGTCGCGCCGGGGTCGATCTCAATGGACTGATGACGGTGCTGGGCAAGCACCTGTATTCCACCCCGATGGTGGCGCTGCGCGAACTGGTGCAGAACGCGCACGACTCGATCATCCGTCGCCGCATCGAGCAGCCCGGCGTCGACGTACCCTCGCGCATCGCGGTGCAGGTCGATGCCGGTGCCGGCGTGCTGCGCATCACCGATACCGGCGCCGGCCTGACCCGCCAGGAAATCCATGACTACCTCGCCACCGTCGGCGTCGGTTACACCCGTGGCCTGCGCCAGGGTGGCGAGGACGACGACGGCCTGATCGGCATGTTCGGCCTGGGCTTCCTGTCGGCGTTCGTGCTGGCGCGCCGGGTCAGCGTGCGCACCACCTCCTATCAGACGCCGGAGCTTGGCCATCTGTACGTGTCCAGCAACGCCGAGCAGTACACGGTCAGCGAAGTGCCGGCACGTGCGGTCGGTACCGAGGTGGAACTGGAACTGCATCCGGATTTCCTGCCGCTGGCCAACGAGGCGCGCCTGCACGAGGTGCTGGGCCGCTACTGCGCGCTGCTGTCCGAGCCGATCTTCATCGGCGCCGCAGCCGAGGCGCTCAACCCTGAGCCGCCGCCGTGGCGCGGCCAGCAGGATGTCGCGCTGCATCCGGTGCAGGCGCGCCGGCAGGCGCTGCAGTTCGCCGCTCGCTTCGAGCACGATTTCGAACCGATCGTCACCGTGCCGCTGGGTGCCGATGGCCACAGTGATGCCACCGGCCTGCTGTGGGTGCAGGACGGCGCCACCTATGGCACCAGCGACAACCGCAACCTGTCGGTGTTCGTGCGCGGCATGCTGCTGGACGATGATGCGCGCGACCTGTTGCCGCCGTGGGCCGGGTTCATCGGCGGGGTGATCGAATCCTCGCGGCTGACACCTACCGCCAGCCGCGAAGACCTGCAACGCGATGACCAGTACCGCGCCGTGCAGCACGCGCTGCTGGAAGCGCTGATTGACGGCCTGGCCGACATCGCGCGGCAGCAGCCGGAAGCGTGGCGGCGCGTATTGACCCGTCACAACGAGGCGCTGCTGGGCGCGGCACTCTGTGATGACCGCCTGTTCGACCTGCTGCTGGAACACGTGCGCGTGCCGACCTCGCAGGGTGACCTGCCGGCCAGTGCATTGCCGGCGCGCGGTGCCGTGCACGTGATCCTCGACAACGGTGGCGGCTTCGAGGAAATGCTGTTCCGCGCGATGGGCGTGCCGGTCGCGCATGGCCATCGCTATGCGGTGGTGCCGTTCCTGCGGCGCTGGGCCCAGGCCAAGGGCCTGCGCCTGGTCGAACTCGGCACCGAGCAGGGCAACCGTGCGTTGTTCCGCAGCGACGACAGCCTCGATGAAGCACAGTTGGCATGGTTGCGTGAGCAGCTGGGCGACGGTGAGCAGCTGCTGCCGGCGCGCTTCAGCCCGGAGGCGCTGCCGGTGGTGGTGGTGCCCGACCGCGAGGCCGAGCTGAAGCAACGGCTGGAAGACGACGAGAACGACAAGCGTGTGTCGATGGCGGCGCTGCGCCTGGCGCGGCAGTTCACCGCGCGCATCGAATCGCGCGCGCCGTCGCGGCTGTATCTCAATCTCGACAATCCGGCGGTGCAGGCGCTGCTGCGCGCCCAGCGCGAGGGCCATCCGCAGGCCGAAGCCGCGGCGCGCCTGCTGCGCTCGCTGAAGATCATCGTTGCCGCGCAGGGCCGCCCGCTGGCCCGCGCGACCGCCACGCCGGGCCCGGATCTCAACGGCGCTTTCTCCGATATTGCCGGTGCCCTGCAGCAGATGCTGCGCTGAGCACCGCCCCCTCTCATCCAGCCTTCGCTAGACAGGAGCACTTATCCCATGGACATCTGGAACTGGGTCGAAAAACTGCAGGGCGACCTGCGCCAGGCCGGCCAGGCGCAGAACGCGCACCTGCTGAACCGCCTCGCCGACGAGGTGAGTGAACTGCGTGTCGACCGCGTCGACGCGCTGCTGCCCGAGGCGCGCGCGCTGGGCAAGGCGCTGGACAACCCGTGGGTCGACGTCTACGTCGGCCATTGGGCGCTGCGCAACCGCGTCGGCAATCGCGTGGAAGGCGAGAGCGCGCTGGGCGAAGCGGTGGCGCTGTTCGAGCGGGCGCACCGCGAGGACACGCTGGAGTGCCCGCAGTCGATCTGCGTGACCCAGGACCTGGCCGCCTGCTACGGCAACATCGATGGCCCGGGCTGGGTGCCCGAGCGCATCGAGGTGTGCGATGAAACGCTGGCGCGCATCAATCCCGGCTGGGCCTGCTTCCAGTGCCTGAGCTGCGAGAAGGCCGACGCGCTGCTCGATGATGGTCGCGGCCAGGATGCGCTCGACTACCTGCAGGTGCAGTCCGATGCGATCGAGGCCTGTGGCAAGGAAGTGTTCGACAGCTTCCCGGAGATGCAGATCAAGATCCTGCTGGGCATGGGGCGCGCCGACGAGGCGCTGCTGCTGATCGAGAAGCGCGAGGCCGAAGTGGCCGCGTCCGGTGAGTACGAGCCGGCCAACTGCACGGTGCCGCGCCGCCTGTCCAAGGCCTGGGCGCTGGCCCAGCTGGGACGCGATGAAGAAGCGCTGCAGCAGCTGGTGCCCTGGAGTGAACTGACCCCCACCTACTGGCGGCTGTGGGCAAACACTGCCGCGGCGCTGTGCCAGCGCAATCCGGCACGCAACACCTGGGATCTGGGCACGCGCTACTCCACCATCATCGAGCACTTCGCCCAGGTGGGTTCGCACCGCCTGCTGATCGAAGTGGCGGCGCTGAGCCTGGAGCTGGCCCTGCAGCGCGGTGCGCGCTGGGTCGCGCAGCGCCAGCTGGCACTGGCCCGCACCCATCTGGCGCAATTGCGCCAGGACCGCGGTGCGGCGGCGCTGGTGGCTGGCCTGGCCGCGCGCATCGAGGCGTTGCCGGAGGTGGCGCCGCTGCCGGTTCCCGCGGGCGACCTGCTGGCGTGGCTGAGCGAGCAGGGCGAGCAGAACCAGTCGCGTGACCCCGAACGCGAGGCGCAATGGCTGCTGCAGGCGCAGGCGCAATTGCCCGATGACGAAGCACTGGCCGAGACGGCGGCTTCTGCGCTTGCTGCCTGCGGTGCGCAGGCCGAGGCGCGCGCGCTGCTGTGGCAGTTCGTGCAGGCGCACGCGCAGGAAGACGGCCCGGCGGCCTACACCCTGATGCGCTGGCTGACCGAGCAGGGCGATGACGACGGCCTGCGTCGCCTGGCCGACGTCTATCGCGGTAGCGTTCCGGTGTTCGCGCATTGGTGCGAGGTGCAACGCGCACGCCGCGTGTCCGACTGGCCGGCGCTGGAGCAGGCCGCGCTGGCTCTGCTGGAGGCATCGCCGGGCTCGCACGGTGCGCGCGGTACGCTGGCGCGGATGTACATGGAAACCGGCCGCTTCAGCGAAGCACAGGCCTGCTATGCGCAGCTGGTGGAGCTGCTGGAAGAACCGAACGCCGCGCACTGGGATCACATGAGCGCCGCCAGCGCGGCGCGCGACTGGGACGCGGTGCGTCGCTCGGCGGCGGCGATCGGCATGGAGCTGACCAGCCAGGACGGCGTGGTCGAGGAGCCGTGGGGGTGGGTGATCATCCGCAGCGAAGAGCATGGCGAGCCGATGGAGTACTACGCGCGTCGCAGCGGCCCGGTCACCGCACGCATCGTCGAGAACGCACCGGCCAATCGCGCCCAGCAGGTGGGCGACTGGGTGGTGTTCGATGCCGCGCTGGTGCATCCGGCACCGGAAGAGGAGGAAGCGCGCGAGCACTTCATCCCGACCTACGCACAGGTGCATGTGCTGGAGCGCGGCGGCTTTGCCCGCAGCTGGCTGATCGATGGCGCGCACCCGGGTGAAGCGGCCTGGAACGCCTTTGTTGAAGCCGCCGAAGCACAGGGTTGGCAGGTCTGGTCGCACAGCCGCCCGGACTACACCGTGACCGATCCGGACGCGGACGAGGGCACCCTGCCGGGCATCCTGTTTACCGTGGCACAGCCACAGGACCATGCGCCGCTGGCGCTGCACCGCTTCCTGCAGCAGCAGACCGCGACGTGGCCGCATCCGCACTGCTGGCTTCGCCTGGCCGAAGCCTGTGACCAGGACCGCCAGCCGCACCTGGACGTGATCGAGCGCTACGGGTTGTAAGCCCGGTATCGGAGAGTGCCGGCCGCTGGCCTGCAGCGCCATGCGATCCTGTGTTGCCGGCCAACGGCCGGCA
>NZ_JAPTFX010000087.1:0-19054 GCF_030985895.1 Stenotrophomonas sp. Sm6012
GCACCTGCGGTAGTGACGAAGCGATCAACGCCACTGTCGCGAAGGATGCGGGCACTGGCGGTGGAGGGCGCAGCCTCCTTCTGCGCCACCTCCAACTTGCGGTAAAGGCTCAAGAAAGACTTCAGATGTGCGGTGCCTGCAATGAATGCCGCCCAGCTTGCGCCAGTCACCTCAAGAATTGTGTCGGCCCAGACCTGCGCCGCCGAGAGTGTCTGCTCCAGCTCCTCGCGAGCGTCTTTCTGGTTCTTCGCGACAGCTCGCCAGAGCAGGGATCCTCTTCCGGTAGCTTTTGTGTCGTTGGCCAATTCAGTCAGAAATGCACGGCCGATCTCGTGCATGCCGAGCGCCGCGATGGCATCGGTGATTACTTCATCGAACCACACGCCTTGCGCCGCAGACTGGCCGTCAAAGTCCTCCACCGTTGCCAGAAACAGATCATGGCGGAGCCAGGCAACCAGCACAGCCATCTCTGGGCCCAACCGGTCGAGCACCATCTGCGCCATTGCATCCATGTTCTTCTTGAACGCGGTAAAGCGGGGCTCATCAATCAGCGGCCAGTACTTGTTCTTCCACGCGTCCTGCGCATCCTGCAAATAGAGCGGCAGAAACATGTCCTTGTATGCCTGCTCCCGCCTCCGTTTTTCCTCCTCGGAGATCTTCACTCTCGGGTCCCACGACGGAAGCGAGGGATTCCTTACGCGAAGCTGCCGTTCCTCCTCCCGCACGGTCTGCGCTGCATAGTTCCCAGCCATCACCGCGCCGTTGAGCTCCAGCAACTTCGAGATCTGTTCGATCTGGTCAATCGCTGAAACCTCCAGCTCGCGCTCCCGCTTGAACTGGCCGATGCAGGCAGCGAGGTCATTGCAGTAGCCACTAAGCTCATGCACAGCACCCACCGCGTCCCACAATCCCAGCAGCATGGGCGGGTACTCTTGGCGATCACTGCCGATTCGCCCGTTGCTGCTATGTTGCTGCAGCAGCTTGAAGCGCTGTTCGCGAGGGTCGATACCGCTGTTACGGGGGTAATCCCGCCGTGACCATGGGTAACGCGTGCCGTGCTTTCGCAGCCGTGCGACGTTGAGTGCGCCATCCAGCGTGGAAGCCGCCGGGAGCGCGCTGATGTGAGGGAGATCCGGCGGATCGCCAGAGGGATTGTCCAGCAACCGATATTCCATGATTGGGGCCAGCCCAGCGGCATCCTTCAACGGTGCTTGGTCGCCCTCCGCTCTCGCCGACCTGATCCATCTGGCAGGCTCGATCGGCTGCATCCGCTCGGCGCGCAGCGCAGGGTCGGATCCATAGCGATCCAGCGTCGCGAGTGTCCAAGGGTGCTGGGAGTAGGCGAGCCAGACCGTTCCGCACACATCGGGACGCGGTATGGTGATGAACTCGGTGCGCATGTAGTCGTGACCGCTGCGCCCACAGCTCGGCAGCCCTGCTCCGACGATGGGGCGGGCGCTCATTGCGGAAGGCTGCCGCCACAACGTACCGTTTTCGGCAATGGCGTAGCATTCCCAGTACTGAGGGCCGTAAGGCCCCTTCTCGTAGTACAGGTACAACATGCCTTGGCGCATGGTCCTGAGAGCATGCTCAAGTCCCGCTGCACTCATGTCAGCGTCGGGCACATGCGAGGGTGATAGGCCGCCCAGGTCGACGTCACAACTGTCGGGCACCAAGGTATAGCGCACCGGCAGAATGGCGAGCCCGGTAGAGCGGCAGATGTCGCAGACCGCGCGGCTCTGCGACTCCGGCGGTGCGGCGGTAACAACAGGTAGGTCAGATACGGTTTGGCTGTCCTTGCCGCGAACTCCCCTGTTGCTGCTGCCGGTATAGGAACCGCTCACGTCGTTTCCTTCCTCACCATGCTGCGTCATGTGTGCAACCCTCCCTTGATCGCAGCTGCGTGTCCCGACGCTGCCGCGCGTATGTCCTGCCACTCTGCGTCTTCAATGCGCCATGCCAGTTCGTCGTACCGTTCGCCCTGCTCCACCTGCGCCAGCAGCGCCTGAAGGATGGGATGGCGGTGGAAATGAGGGCCAAAGGAGATCGCATGCTTTGCGAATAGATCGAGCTCATGTCCATTGGCCACGCCGCGACGGTGCGCTTCCTCTACACAACGTTGTACGTGTGCGAAGGTCGAACGGTCGGGCAGATCGCCGGTCTGCAGCGCATTGATCCAGGCCTGGTTCAATGCGCCGATGCATTCCACCTCCGACCAGGAGACGGTGGGGTCGCCGGGCAGCGCGGGCGCGACCATGTTGTTGATGGTCAATTGCCCCCAGCGATCCAGGAATGTCCACGTTGTGGCGCCCGCAAACCGATACGCCCGTTGCGAACGCGATGATGTGTGCAGGAACAGGTCCGTCACCATGGGATCGTAGTAGCGTAGCCATCGCTTTCGACCTTGGGCGTGCGGGCAGTGAGCGATCGCTTGCGCGGCAAGCTGGTTGGACAGATGCCGGGGCAGCAATGGCGTCCAAAGCCAGGCACACGCGCGTTGCGGGCGCCCGGTCAGTAACGACGTCACGGAGCGCTGCTCCATCGCCATTGCCATCGCCTGGCCGGACAGCAGGGAATGCATGCCTCTGCTCAGGTCGAGCGGGATCAGGGAAGGCCACATGGCTGCCGGTATCTGCCGAATGGTGATTGGAACGGGTTGGATCCCAGCCGAGTCCAGCAGCGCATCGAAAGCCTCGTCCATCTCGCATCGCTCTACCGCTGGCTGCATCAGCAGGTGGCATTGCCCTGCGCTGCTGCGATCGATACCGATCAGCTGTTCGCACAACGATTCAACCGACATCGGCGCACCCTTCCTGTCGGCATACTGCTGCGTTCAAGTGCGGCTCGCAGCCATTGAACTGCCCAGCTGGAACGTCGGTCTCCTCCGAACTGATCAGCGGCCCCACCCAATCCCGCTGGCTGGCCTTGAACTCCACCTTGCCCGGCGCGCCCAGCTCGATGTTGTCGCCCTCGATGCGAATGTAGGCCCCTGCCGCCGTCGCCAGCAGATGCTTGCTCGGTGCCGACAGCTGCACGTCCGCTTCGGTACTGGCGATGCGTACCTTGGTCTTGGCCGCCACGATCATCTGGTTCTTGTGCGCACGCGCGCTCACCTTGCCTTGCGCGGCGTGCAACGCGATGCCACGCTCCTGGTTCGGGCTTTCACCGCTGGGCTGTACGCCGGCGGTGTACAGCACCAGACCGCCGGCCACCGCCATCGTCAGCGAGCCCTGCGTCATCCAGTTCAGTGCCACGCCACTGGCCAGCGTGGTGTGGGTGCCGCTCACCCAGACCTGGTCGGCCGGGGTCAGGCTCAGCACGCCGGCCACACCGCTGCCCAGCAGCACCGGCGCGCTCCAGCCCGGTGCCTCGCCATCGCCGCCGGCGATGCTGCCGGCGGCACTGCCGCTATGGGTGGCGCGCAGCGTCTCCTGCAGCTCGGTCAGGGTGGTGTCCACCGGCAGCTCGTTCGGCTCGCCGGGCAGCTGCGCCTGCTGGTTGGCGGCCGATTCGGCCAGCTGCTGCAGCAGCTGCTGGCTTTCCTGCAGCTGGCTCAATGCCTGCGGCGCGGCCATCTGCGGCGAGCCCTGCTCGGTGGTCAGCAGCAGGCCGCGGCCGGCACGCAGCGCGCCCTGTGCCTGCGTGGACAGCTCCACGCCAAAGCCGCGCTCACCCTCGCGCACGTTGTCCTGGCCGCCCTTCAGATGCCCCAGGGTCAGCGTGGTCTCGTGCTGGGTGGTGGACAGCTGCGCGCGGCCCTGCCCGGGCGTGTCGTCGAAGCGCAGCTGCTGGTAGCCGCCGGTGCCCCCCTGGCTGTCGGCCAGCGCCTGGCTCTTGAAGCCGGTGTACACCGCCGCGTGGTCGTTGCCCTCGAACCAGGCGGCGGCGTTGCCGGTGGCGGTGGCGCCCCCACCGTTGATCTGGTTGTGCTGTGCGTCCTGCTGGCCACGGCCGTTGTAGACCGCACCGACCACCACCGGGCGGTCGATATCGCCTTCCAGGAACGCCACCAGCACTTCCTGCCCACGCCGCGGCAGCACCACGCCGCCCCAGTTGTCGCCGGCCCACGGGGTCATCACCCGCACCCAGGTCCAGGCGCCTCCGTTGGCCGGTGCGTTGTCATCGCCGCCGGGATGGGCCAGGCCGCTGCTGGCGTTGCCGCCGCGCTGCCACGGGAACTGCACCTTGATGCGATGGTCGCGGTCGGACAGCAGCGGGTCGCCATCGCTGACCACGATCGCGCTGAGCGTGCCGGTGATGGTCGGCCGCGGATGCAGGTGCGCGCCGTGGCCGTCCTCGGTCTGTGGCCGGTAGTTCACTTCGGCCGGGATGGCGACGAAGCGGTTGTCGTAGAACGCGGTGGACACCTCGCCCGGCGCCTGGCCATAGGCCAGCCCGGACAGCGCATCCGGCAGCGCCGGCACGGCCACGCTGGACGGACCCAGGGTCTGTTCCAGAGCGTCGAACACGTCGGCATCGAGGTTGTTGCGCGCCTGGTGCAGCACCGACAGGCACAGGAACTGTGCATCCTCGCCGACCTGCGGATGCTGCGACAGGCCGAAGCGCGCGCCCGGTGCCAGTGCCCGCCATTGGCCGGCGCCATCGATGGTATGGGCGCGCACGCGCAGCGCGTCCAGATGCTGCTGCGCGCGGCGCTGGCCGCGTGCGTTGTCCTGCCAGCCATAGGGGCCGCAGGTATCACGGTCGACAATGCCCAGGTCGTTGCCCTGCCCGGCCTCGGCGCTGGCCTGGCGACGCTCCAGGGTGCGGTAGTCCCAGGTCGTACGCTCGACCTTGCCCGGCCGCCAACGGTGCGCGGTGGACCACTGCTGCACGCTGTCGCTGCGCTCGCTCTCGTCGCGGCGGTGGAAGCGCACGCGGCCCAGTTCGGTGGTGTCGTTGCTGTGATCGGCCAGCACCAGGGTGTGCGTGCCGAAGTCCGCGCCGCCGGGCTCGCCGGCATGCTCGAACCAGTAATAGATGCCCTCCTCGGCCAGCAGGCGCTGGACGAAGGCCAGGTCGCTTTCCTGGTACTGCGTGGTCAGGCTGCGCCGCGCGTACTGGCTGGCGTCACCCAGCGACCAGCGCCAGGCCGGTGCCAGCCCGCTGTAGTCGGCGAACAGGTCCTCGACGATCTCGACCACGGTCTTGTCGTGGAAGACGTAGCTGTCCACCCGCTGCGACAGGAACGCCAGCCACGGCTGCAGGCGCAGCCGATAGCGCGCCAGGCCGCCATTGCTGCCCAGCCGCTCGGCGGCGGTGATGCGACCGTGCAACGGGCGCAGGCTGCCATCGGCCTGCTGCAGCTGCAGCAGCGCGCTCTGCCCGATCAGCGGCGCCAGTGACAGGCCGGCATCCAGCGACAGTGCAGTGATCGTCCATTGGAAACCCATGCCGTCGATCTGCTCGACGCCATCGAGGGTTTCGGCCACCAGCACATCGCTCCCCAGCGACGTGTGCAGCCGCAGGAAGCGCTGGGCGTGCGAAGGGCCGGCCAGCGCGGCCCGCAGGTTGTTTACCAGATCCATGGTGCTTCCCCTACTTCCCGTGCCTCAAGGTGGTCTGCATGCGGCATGCGCATCGGTGTACTCCGCTTCCCGCGCCCGCGCGGCCTGCGTCCCGACCGGGGCGCAGGCACGCACGGCCATCAGGCAGCCTGGACGATCTCTTCCAGCTGCAGGCGCACGCCCTCGCTGATCTTCAGGCGGTAATCGCGGCCGCCGGCGGTGATCTGCAGTTCGCGTACGTTGCTCACCAGCTGCGGTTTGCCAACCACCGGGGCATCCATGTGGATGCGCCACGAACCGCGGCTGATCTGCGCGGCGACGTTGCGGGCATCCTGGCGGGCGGCGGGCACGGCGGTGTCCAGCAGCTCGATCACGTGCTCCGGGCGCAGCCGGTTCCAGGCACGCACGCGGTCCAGTTCACGGCCCAGCCCCAGCTCCAGGCTGTCGCAGTGGTTGAGGGCCGCTTCGCGGTCAAATCCATAGAATTCCATCAGCGTTCTCCTTCTGCTCAGTGTCATGACACTTTGTATTTGAAGTCACCCTTCTTGCCGGCGGTGACCTTGATGGCGTTGATCCGGTTCCCTTCGGCCATTGCCGCCAGCACGCTCTCGGCGATTTCCGGCAGCAGGGTTCCATTGAGGATGTGGTCAACGTTGCGCGCACCCGAGTCCACTTCGGTGCAACGTGCAAGCACGGCCTCCACCAGGCTGTCGTCCCAGCTGAAGGTGGCCTTGTGATTGGCGATGACGCGGTCGCGGATGCGGCCGAGCTTGAGCGTGATGATCTGCGCCAGCACGTCATCGTTGATGGGGTAATACGGCACCACCTTCAGGCGACCGAGGAAGGCCGGCTTGAAGGTGCGCATCAGCACCGGGCGCAACGCGTCGGACAATGCCTCTGCACCCGGGATCTCTTCGGCCGGCTTGTTCAGGCAGGCCTGCATGATCTGCGAGGAACCGATGTTGGAGGTAAGGATGATCAGCGTGTTGCGGAAGTCGATCTCACGGCCTTCGGCATCATCCATCATGCCCTTGTCGAACACCTGGAAGAACATTTCCAGCACGTCCGGATGGGCCTTCTCGACTTCATCCAGCAGCACCACGCTGTACGGGTTGCGGCGCACCGCCTCGGTCAGCACGCCACCCTCTCCGTAGCCCACGTAACCCGGCGGCGAGCCTTTCAGGCCGGACACGCTGTGCGCTTCCTGGTACTCGCTCATGTTGATGGTGACCAGCTTGCGCTCGCCGCCATACAGGATGTCGGCCAGGGCCAGCGCGGTCTCGGTCTTGCCGACGCCGGACGGGCCGACGAACATGAACACGCCACGCGGCTTGTTCGGGTCTTCCAGCTTGGCGGTCGCGGTGCGCACGCGCTGGGCGATCGCATCCAGTGCATGGTCCTGGCCGATGACGCGCTCGACCAACAGATTGCCGAGCGTACGCACGGTGCGGATTTCGTCCTTGACCATGCGACCCAGCGGCACGCCGGTCCAGGCCGAAACGATTTCGGCCACCACGGTGCCGTCGACCTGCAACGGCACCATCGGGGTTTCGCCCTGCAGCTCACGCAGTTCGGCCTGTAACCGCGCCAGCTCGGCATGCTGCGGCGAGAGTTCGGCCTTGGCCTTGCCGCGCTTGGCAGCCGGCTTGGCCACGGCAACATCGCCTTCGTTGTCGTCGTTGGACGGCTCGGGATCGCCCGATGCAGCCTCGCCCTGCTCCATCTGCTGGCGCAGTACGGCGATGCGGCCGGCCAGGTCACGTTCGCGGCCCAGGCGCTCTTCGTTGCTGGCCAGCACGGCCTGCGCTTCGGCCTGTTGTGCATGCAGTTCAGCCAGGCGTTCGCCATGCTGGTCGCTGCCACCGGCCGTCTCGCGCTGAAGTGCGGAAATCTCCGCCTGCAGCCGGTCCAGATGCTTGCGGGTGTCTTCGATGATCGCCGGAGTGGCGCTCTGCCCCAGCGCGACCTTCGCACACGCGGTGTCGAGCACGCTGACTGCCTTGTCCGGCAGCTGGCGGCCGCTGATGTAGCGGTGCGACAGGCGCACTGCTTCGGTCACCGCCTCATCCAGCACGCGGATGTTGAAGTGCGCCTCCATCAGCCCGACCATGCCACGCAGCATCGCCGCAGCCAGCGCCTCGCTCGGTTCCTCGACCTTCACCACCTGGAAGCGGCGCGCCAGCGCGGCGTCCTTCTCGAAGTACTTCTTGTACTCGCCCCAGGTGGTGGCGGCGATGGTGCGCAGCTCGCCGCGAGCCAGTGCCGGCTTCAGCAGGTTGGCTGCATCGTTCTGGCCGGCGGTACCGCCGGCACCGATCATGGTGTGCGCTTCGTCGATGAACAGGATGATCGGATGCGGGCTCTTCTTGACCTCGTCAATCACGTTCTTCAGGCGGTTCTCGAATTCGCCCTTGACGCTGGCGCCAGCCTGCAGCAGGCCCATGTCCAAGGTGTGCAGCTCCACCCCCTGCAGCACGTCCGGCACGTCCTTGTCGGCGATGCGGCGGGCCAGCCCCTCGACTACGGCGGTCTTGCCGACGCCGGCCTCGCCGGTAAGGATCGGATTGTTCTGGCGACGGCGCATCAGGATGTCGATCACCTGGCGGATCTCGCCATCGCGGCCGATCACCGGGTCGATTTTTCCATCGCGCGCCCGCTGGGTCAGGTTGGTGGTGAACTGGTCCAGGGCGGGCGTCTTCGACAGGCCGCCCTTGGCCTCGCCCGGCACCGCACCCTCGTCCTCGCCCGCTTCACCGCCGGCCGAGGCATCAGCGAAGCGCACGGTCTGCACCGCTTCCTGCGAGCCTTCGGTGAGCTTGGCGAAGTCGTGCTTGAGCTCGTCGCGCTTGAAGCGCACGAAGAGCTTGGAGCCCCGGTAAGCCAGCTGCGCCAGGTCGGGTTCGGTCAGCAGGGCCAGCAGCAGATGGCCGCTGCGGATGCGGGTGGTTTCCGAGTCAAGCGAGGCGATCAGCCAGGCATGCTCGAACAGCTTGGGAATGTGCTGGGAGAACACCGGAGTGCGGCTGTTGCCGGTCTTGAACTGGCTGATCTCGTCGTTGAGATCGCGTTCCAGCGACTCCGGCAGGATGCCGCTGCGCCGTGCGATCAACACGAAATCGCTCTGCGGCTGTTCCAGCAGGGCCAGGAACAGGTGTTCCAGGTCCACCTCGTAGTTGCCGCGTGCCATGCACAGGTTCGCCGCCCGTTCGGCGGCCTGCCGGCAGGTGTCGTCCAGTTTGCTGATCAGGGTCTTGAGGTTGATGCTCATGCGGAAACGCGCACTCCTTGCTGGAACCGTTCGGGAGCCGATGGCGCGGACGCCATCGGCGCAGTGTCATTGCAATGTGTGGATGCCATAGGTGGTGTCCTCACGCGAGGTATCCTGCGGCCGGGTGCACAGGTAGCTGTCCCAGCCCAGGCGGACGCTGCCTGCGCTACCGAGTGCGCTGCCCTGTACATCCTCGGCCCGCAGCACCAGGCGAACTTCATACTCAAGAATGCCGCCGGTCAGCAGCGACAGCCATTTGGACAACGCTTCGGCGGCACTGCCACCCGGCAGGAACGCATCGAACTGGTCGCGGCGCAGCGGCCCGATACGCAGGCGCAGGCGCAGGTCGCGCTGCCACACCCGGTCTCCGGCCAGCGCGCTGGCGCCCAGCACCGCGTTGGCCTGGCCCAGGCGGGTCGCCTGCCCCGGCGGCACCCGGTACCACGCGCCCACGAACTGCTCCAGGTGCAGCGGCACCTGGAAATAGTCCGACAGCACGCGCTGCATCAGCGCCGCCGAGACCGGTCGTTGCCGCACCGCGCCGGCGTAATAGGCCACCGCCTGGTCAAAGATCTCGCCGTCGCCCTCGTGCAGGCGGTCGCGCAGCTCGCTCATGCCCATGCCCAGCAACGACAGCACCAGCGGCAGGAAGCGCTCACGGCGATCCAGCTCGTACTGCAGCGCCAGGCGATGTTTCTTCCAGGCAGCGTAATGCAGTGACACCGCACGGGTGGAGAAGATGTCCAGGAACGCCCGTGCAGTCCGGTCACGCTGGTAGAGCTCGCGCAGCTGCAGGGTTTCGGTGTAGTGCAGGGGCAATGCACCGGCCGTCCCCAGCAAGCCCATGAACTGCGGCGTCAGGTGGACCTCGGCGAGTTCCTCACCATGCAGCGCCTGTTCCACGGCCTCGCGGTCCAACAGCCGCTCACCCTTGAGCGAATACACCTCGCCCTCGGCCGACAACTCGGTGGCCGGAAACCCCAGCGACAGCGAGTTGCGGAAGCGCACGCGCATCGGCACCGCCTGGCCGGGCTTGACGCCCTGGCGCTGGAACACCTGCTCAAGCAGGCGCACCGCCTGGAAGAACTCGAAGCGGTGTGGTTCGGCCAACAGCTGCTGGGCTACGCCAGGATCGATTCGCCGCTGCGCGCTGGGCATCGGACGATCTCCTCTCCGCTGTCGCCGGATACCAGCACCAGTCGGGTAAAGCTGTTGGCATGCACGTAAAGTGCAAAGAAGTGGTCCATCACCTGGGCGAAGGCGGCCACGCCGGTTCCCACGAAATGGGCCTCATTGATGGTCAAGCGGATTTCCAGGCCACGCACCACCGAGGCGAACTGGCGGCCGTGCATCCAGGTGGTCACCGGCGTCTGTTGCAGCTCGAGGATGCCGTCGATCTGGCGGGCCGACACATTGCTGCCGGACAGGTCGTACAGGCGCAGCATCTCCTTCAGTGCCGGAAGCCCGCTGGCAGTGAGCGACAGCTGGTTCAACGACAGGTGCGAGATCAGGCGCCACTGCGCGTTGCGGCCATGGCGGAATCGCAGCGGCTTGGTCGGCTTGCGCAGCAGGCTGATCGCCTTGGCCGGGCTGCCGCCCTCGATGGTCAGGTCGCCTCCGGCCACACCGAACGCCAGCTGGTTGGGCAGGTCGCGATTGCTGCAGGTCAGCTCCAGGCTGACCGTATCGGTCTGCGGCAGTACCGGATTGAACGACAGGTCGACGAAACTGATCTCGGTTTCGAAACCCGGGCTCTGCCGCGCGATGTCTTCGTCCCGCCGCGCCACCCAGTACTGGCCGGTGCGCTCGGGGTCTTCGCCATGATGCAGCGAATAGAACGGCCGGAATGCCTGGATCAGCTCGCCCTGCGGCGTCTGCCGGATGCGGTGCACCGAGTCGATTGAATGCACTTCATAGGCGAACGCGCGGCGTGCATCCGCCAGCACCGGGTAGTTCACCGTACGATGGGTGACACGGATCGGCTCGCCGCTGGTGCGGAACAGATTGACGATGGGCGTGCAGCCAAGTCGCACGTTATGCGCGCCCAGCTCCTCCAGCACCATCGCATTGCCCCGGTCCTGGCCCTGGGCGTGCAGCACCAGGTGAAGGGTGAAGCGTCGGCTGGCGCCCGCCGTCACCGACGGCAGGTGCAGGTCGACGAAGCCGAATTTCTCGGGATACGCGAACAGTTCGGTCAACAGCCGATAGGCCGGGTGCGAGCGCGCCGGAAAGTCGATCAGGGCCTCATCGTCGGCGAATCCGACCGGGCTCAACGGCACGCTGTCCAGGCGCCGCCAGCGTCCGTCGCCATCGGATTCGACGTAGGCCGCCTTCACGCCAAGCATCAGGGCATCGCGCAGCGCAGCCCGTACCGAGGGCTCGCCATCGAGGAACAGGCGCAGGCGATCGGTGCCCAACTGGTGAAAACCCAGCTGATCGGACAGCAGCTGGAAGCCCATCGAGATCTGGCCACCGGTTCCGGCCGGCAGGGTCGTCGCCATTGGTGCATCGGCGACGCTGCGATACACCACCTGCTGCACGCCGACCGGCGCCAGCACCACATCGTAGGCCGTACGGAAATCGCAGGGCACGCCCCGGACCGGACGGCTCTGGACGGCGGTTCCACGCGGCACGCGTACCGGCGCGCTCAGTTTGGAGGCCACCCCTTCGGTATCGAAATGGGCGATCGAGCAGGAGGGGAATGGCCGCAGATAGTGCGGATAGAGCACATCCAGCAGTGCGTCGGTGAACTCGGGATAGTCATCCTCGATGCGCTTGGATACGCGTGCACTAAGCAGCGCGAAGGCCTCGATCAGGCGCTCGACATGTGGGTCCTGGCTGCCCTCGGCAGAGAGCTGCAGGCGACCGGCGATCTTCGGGTAGCGCTCGGCGAACTCGCGCCCATAACGGCGGAGGTACCCCAGCTCGCGTTCGTAGTAAGGCAGCAGGTCCTGCATCAGGCGGCCTGCGTGCGACGTGCGCGGGTGACCTGGTACTGCAGGGTCGAGGGTTGCAGCATCGCATCGAAGCTGACCGGCTCGCGCGCAGGCTCCAGGTCGAGCAGCGCATGGATGGTGAAATGCAGCCCGCCGGCAAACTGGTTGCCCGCATCCAGATGGACGTTGACGTTGCGCAGGCGGCGCTCATGGCGCGCCACGGCCTGCTCCAGCGAGCGGCAGATGGCAGCACGATCGTAGGCGTTGGCCAGGCTCATCGCGGAGAAGTCCGCCAACCCGTAGGTCAGCAGCGATTGCCGGCAATTGGGGAATTCCTTCATGTCGCCTTCCTGGAACGCGGCGCGCGAGTTCAACAGCCCCTCCAGGTCGCGGGCGATGGATTCCTTGTACTGCTCCAGCGAGACGGACTTGAAGACCGGCCCGGCGCCCGTCTGCTTGGGGGCGTCGTCGAACAGTTTTTCCAGCAGGCTGGGTTCGAGTCCCTTCATTGGTCGATCCACTCAGGTTCGGCATCCGTGCGGGCGGCAGCGGTGCATCAAAGGCAAGGCCGTTCCTGGCCTTGCCCGGCGATCAGACTGCGATGGCGCACGAGGCGCCATCGCAGCGACACAGCATCACACGGTGTAGTTCGGGATGTTCTTGGTTGCACTCCACTGCGCGACGGTCTTGCCACCAACGCCGCCTTCCGGCTTCTGCTGCTGGTAAGTCCACTTGATGGCGCCGAAGCTCAACTGAACAACTTCCTGGGGCATGCCTTCCTTGTCCACCGTGGTGGTGACGCGGTGGACCAGCACGTTCAGCAGCTCGACCGTGTAGTAATTGATCGCGTTGCCGTCCTTGTCGGCGCGCATGAACTGGATCTGCGCCTTCGGGAAGGTGGTGCCGTTGGAGGCGGCCTGGTTGAGGGCCGTGGAGGCGAGGTCGATCGACTTGGTGATTTCGATCGGGGACAGGTTCACGCGGGCTGCGGTGGTGCCGCCGGAGGTCGACGCGGTGGCCGAACGCGGCTGCAACAGGTCCTGCGAGAACGACTGGATTTCGATCCAGTCCTTGTGCTTGTCGTCGTGCGACTCGCCCTTGATGGTGTCAATCGAGAGGAAAGCGTGCTGCATATCTGGTCTCCTAAATTCCGTTCTTCCGTGAGATTTGATGTGCCAAGCGCGGGCCTGGCGGTTAAGGGGGGCTACGCCCTCTTGAAATAAGCGTCACTGCAATCCGGGGAGCGGACTCCCCTGGACGCTTAGTTGAAGCAAATCGTTACGACTTTTTCGCGGACGCCGGCAGTTCGGCGACCAGACGCAACGAAACAGACAGCTCATCGAGCTGGAAATGCGGCCTGATGAAGGCCACCGCGCGGTAGACACCGGGCTTGCCCGGCACCTCCGAAACCTGCACAGAGGCTTCACGCAGCGGGAACTGCGCCTTGGCTTCCTGCGACGCGTTGTCGTCCAGCAGTACGTACTGGGCGATCCAACGGTTCAGGAATTCCTCGACGTTGCCCGCCGAAGCGAAGCTGCCGATCTTCTCGCGCATCATCGCCTTGAGGTAATGGGCGATGCGCGAGACCGCGAAGATGTACTGCAGCTGTGCAGACAGGATCGCATTGGCATTGGCCGAATCGGTGTTGTACTTCTTCGGCTTCTGTGCCGACTGAGCGCCGAAGAACGCGGCGTAGTCGGTATTCTTGCAGTGCACCAACGGCATGAAGCCGAGGTCACTGAGCTCTTTTTCACGACGATCGGTGATCGCCACTTCGGTCGGGCATTTCAGCGCCACTTCGCCATCGTCGGTGCGGAAGGTATGGGTCGGCAGGTCTTCGACCAGGCCACCGCCCTCCACGCCGCGGATGGCCGCGCACCAGCCGAAGCTCTCGAACGCCTGGGTCAGGCGCGCACCCATCGCGTAGGCGGTGTTGCACCACAGAAACTTGCTGTGATCGGCTGCTTCGATCTCTTCGACGAAGTTGAACCCCTCGACCGTGGTGCCGTCCTTCGGGTTGTACGGCAGGCGGCCGAGGAAGCGCGGCATGGTCAGGCCCACGTAGCGGCTGTCCTCGCTCTCGCGGAACGACTTCCACTTGGCGTACTCGACGGTGTCGAACACCTTGGCCAGGTCACGCGGCTTGCCCAGGTCGGTGAACGTTTCCAGGCCGAACATGCCTTCGCCAGCTGCGGAAATGAACGGCGCATGCGCCGCTGCGGCCACGTGCGACATCTGCTCGATGAAGTACATGTCCTCCGGCTGGCGGCCCAGGAAGTAGTCACCGATCAGCGCGCCGAACGGTGCACCGCCGAACGTGCCGAATTCCTCCTCGTAGACCTTCTTGAACAGCGCGCTCTGGTCAAAGTCGATGGCCGACTTGAAGTCCTTGACCAGGTCCTTCTGCGGCGAATTGAAGACCTTGATCTTCATGTTCGGGCCAGTGGAGGTCTGCTGGCACAGGTAATGCAGGCCCCGCCAGCTGCCTTCCAGCTTCTGGAACGGCTCGGCATGCATGACCGCGCTGAGCTGCTCGGAAATGATCCGGTCGATCTCGGCGATGCGTGCGTCAAGGGTCAGGTTGAGGTTGTCGGAGACCACCACGGTGCCGTCGAGGACTTCCTTCGCCAGGGCGGCGATGATGTCCTTGGCGCGATCATGCTCGGTCTTGGACTTGGCGACCTTGCTCTTCTCGACGATCTGGTCGAGCAGGCCCACCTCTTCGGTTTCGACGGCCTGGGCGGCCAACTGGCTGGCTTCAGCTGACATGGGTCAGTCCTCCTTGGTCACGCCGAGCTTCTTCAGCTGCTCGGTGTTGTTGAGCACATCGGTCAGCAGGTCTTCCAGCTTCTCGTTGCCAGCCAGCTTGTTGCGAAGATCAGCCAGCTTGGTACGGGACTCGAGCAACCGGCGCAACGGCTCGATCTGCTCCACCACCGATTCGGGGCGGAAATCCTCGATCGAATTGAACTTCAGCTCGACGCCGAACTCGCCACCTTCGTCGCTGATCCTGTTCGGCACGCGATACACCGCGCGCGGCGCGATGCCTTCCATCACTTCATCGAAGTTGTCCAGATCGACGTTGACGAACTTGCGATCCTTCACCTTCGGCAGCGGCTGCTCCGGGTTGCCACTGAAATCGCCCATCACGCCTACCACGAACGGCAGTTCCTTCTGCTCGATCGCGTCACCCTTCTCCACATCGTAGGTGAGCTGGACGCGCGGCGGGCGGATCTTCTGCAGCCGCTTCTGGATGCTTTCCTTCTTGGCCATGAGTGTCTCCTGACTGGGGCCGGTTCCGGATCAGTTGCCGATGTTCTGGAACGGATCGGCGGTGTTCGAGCGGGCAGCGGGCTTGGCCGGCTGCGTGGCGGCGGGCTGCGCGTTGGCGGCCGGAGCGACGGCACGACCTGCGCGGGCGCGGCTGCGCGGCTTGGGCTTGGGCGTCGGATCGAGAATGGCATCACCCATGGTGTTGCGCAGGGTGGTGGCCAGCGTCTGTGCTTCCTTGCGTGCGGTGTCCGACGCCAGTGCACCACGCCCCTGCAGGCGGGTGAGCGACTGGTTGGCAACGCGGAAACCGGCAACGGTGATCACGCCATCGGCCACCAGATCGTTGGGATCGCGCTGAAGTACCTCTTCCGCCGCGACGATCGCGCGGGCGTACTGGCCCTGATCGAACTGCAGCTGTGCGATGCGCACCCACGGCTCCTTGCGCGTCGGGTCGGCCTTGGCCGCCACTTCGAACGCACTGATCGCGGCATCGGCACCGCCAGCGGTGACCTGCGCCTCCGCATTGCTCAGCGTGGTTTCGAACGGCACGACCTCGGCCTTCTTCGGTGCTGATGCGCAGGCCGCCAGGCCCGAGAACATCATCAGCGCGAACATCGGCCGGTACACAGCCTTCCCCATTGCCTTCACTTCCATAGTGATCCCTCGTCGAAATTAGTTCCTAAAGGAAGCCGAATCTCCGCCGATACAACACACGGGATTCCTGCCCCTGTCGGCGGCAGTGTACATTCGCGAATACGCGCCGGTATAGTGAATTTCGTCAAGAATATGGCGAATCCGGTAGACACACTCTTCACATCCCGATGTGATATTCGCGAGCAAAAACGCATATACGCGCACCTTTTACCCCGCACTCCGAGCCCGCCGACTGCACATGAATGCGCAACCTTTCCGATTCCGCCGCGTGATCTCCGTCACGATTTTCTCCCTGATTATGTCCGGTTCCCTGGCAGGTTGCGCCAGCGACAGCAAGTTGGGTAAAGCGATGGACAAGACCCTGCAGGCGGTCGGCATCCGTGAGGAAAAGCCCCAGGCGCCCCCGACCGTCCCGCTTCGCCTGTATGCCGGCAGCAACCTCAATGCCGGCAATGACAAGCGGGCCACTGCCGCGGTGGTCAAGATCTACCACCTGCGCAGCCTGCAGCGCTTCGAACAGGCCCCCTTCAACGCCTTCCTGGACCAGGCCGGCGAGCAGGCGGCCCTGGGTGCGGACCTGCTGTCGGTCAACGAAGTCGTACTGACCCCCGGTGCCCGGCAGGAATTGTCCGAGCAGTTGAGTGAAGGAAGTGCAGTGCTTGGCGTGGTCGCCCTGTTCCGCGCCCCGGCCGAGAATCGCTGGCGGCTCGCATTCGACACCAAGGGCAAGACCCTGCCACAGGACGGGGTCACCATCGGCGTCCATGCCTGTGCGCTGACCAGTGACAGCAAAGCCTTGTTGACGCGCATCTCCGGAGATCCGGGCAGTCTTGCATCAATCCGTTGTGCAGGCGCGAAATAGCATCGCGCCGGAATTCTGGCACCCAAATTCGTCGATGCGATAGTATCGCCAGTGCAAGGTTTGCCCCGGCCCGCTGAATGTGCGAAGTGACTCACACTTTCACATTACTGGATGGGGAGTTTTGTCGCAGCGGAGCGCGACGATAATGGAACCGGCCCACCAGGGCGATTTTTTCGAGCTATTTCCAAGGATTGAACGTGGCTTATGTAAGCAGGATGTCGAAGGTTCTCTGGGGTGAAGGGCTGTTCCTGCGCCCCCAGCATTTCCAGCGTCAGGACGCCTATCACGAAGCGCGGCTGCAGGACCTTTCGCAGACGCTGCATCCCTACGCCTGGGGTGCGCGCCGGGTGCGTTTCGATCCACATGCACTTGCCGGCGGCACGCTGCGTCCGCTCGACCTCTCGGCGGTGTTTCCCGATGGCGAGACCTACGACGCGCCGGCCCATGACAGCCTGCCCGATGCGGTGTCGCTGCAGGATCTGCCGCCGGGCGTGCAGTCCACCGTGGTCTACCTGGCATTGCCACTGCTGCGCGATGATGGCGCCAACTGCGCCGATGCCGAGGGCACCGCGCTGGCCCGCTACCGCCAGGTCAATCGTGACACCCAGGACCTGTTCACCGATGCGGTGGAAGCCGAACTGGCGTTCCTCAGCAAGGCGGTGAAGCTGCTGACCGATGATCAGCCACGCGATGCCTACGCCACCGTACCGGTGGCACGCGTGCGGCGCACCTCCAGCGGCGGCTTCGAGCTGGATGACGAGTTCATTCCGCCGTGCGCGCAGCTGCAGGCCTCGCCGTTCCTGCACCGCGAACTGCGCGCGGTGCTCGACGCGCTGCAGGCCAAGGTGGACGCACTGTATGGCCTGCATCGGCAGACCTCGCAGAACATCATCGAGTTCCGCTCCGGCGATATCGCCTCGTTCTGGCTGCTCCACACCATCAACAGTTCGTTCAGTGCGCTGGCGCATCTGTTGCATCATCCACAGCTGCATCCCGAGCGCCTGCACCAGGAACTGCTGCGCATGGCCGGCGCACTGCTCACCTTCTCCAATGCCTACCAGCTGGGCGACCTGCCGGTGTATCGCCACGATCAGCCGGAAGCCTCGTTCCGCAAGCTGCTGGAGATCGTGCGCGCACTGCTGGATACGGTGATTTCCACGCGCTACTTCAAGATCGCGCTCAACGAGATCAAGCCGTCCTACCACCTGGGCCGGCTGGACTCGCAGCGCATCGATGGCAACGCCTCGTTCTACCTGTCGGTGTCGGCGTCGCTGCCGGCACAGGAACTGATCCAGAGCGTGCCGGTGCGATTCAAGGTCGGCGCTCCGGATGACGTGGAGAAGTGCGTGCTGTCTGCGTTGCCGGGCGTGAAGCTGGCCCATGCCGCACAGGTGCCTGCTGCGATTCCGGTGCGCCCTGGCAGCCACTACTTCGAACTGGACGCGCGCGGCGCGCTGTATGAGCGCATGCTCAAGGCGCAGTCGGTGATGATCTACGTGCCGGCCGGCATTGCCGAGCTGAAGATGGAACTTGTGGCGGTGACCTCATGATGAATTCCCCCCTGCCCCCGACCCCGGGCCCGATGCCGTCGCTGACCGCCAACGGCGCGATGGCCAATCCCACACCACAGGCCGCCAACCCACAGAGCCTGCAGGACCTGATGTCCGACGGTTTCTACCTCCTGTTGCTGCTCAAGCGCGGGCAGCTGCCGCATGATGCGGAGAGCTTCGTGCAGACGGTGCAGAAGTTCCTCGATGGCGTGGAGCGCAATGCGATGCGCCTGGGCGTGGCGTCCGAGGATGTCTACGCTGCCAAGTACGCATTCTGTGCTGCCGTGGACGAGGCGATCCTGTCACAGCCCTCGCCGTTGCACGAGACCTGGGAACGCAACCCGCTGCAGCTGCGTCTGTTCGGTGAGCACCTGGCCGGCGAGCATTTCTTCGACCGCCTGGAAGAGCTGCGCCGACAGGGCGCCGCGCGCCTGCCCTCGCTGGAGGTCTATCACTACTGCCTGCTGATGGGCTTCGAAGGCAAGTACCGGCTGGAAGGCACCGAGAAGCTGGGCTACCTGACCGCCCGCCTGGGCGATGAGATCGTCTACCTGAAGGGCAAACGCCACGGTTTCGCACCTCACGCGCTGCCGCCGGACAATGTTCGCCACAGCCTGCGCCGCGTGGTGCCGTTGTGGCTGCCGGCGGTGGTGGTCGGCTGTTTTGGCATCGTCGCCTTCTTCGGCATGCGCACCTATCTTGGCCATGAGACGCGCCAGCAGTTGGCGGCCTACAACGACGTGGTGCAGATGCCCGAGCGCACTGCCCACATCACGATCACCCTGCCATGAGCCTGATGATATGGACATCCCAAGCTCCGCACTGCTCGCATCCCTTGCTTCGCTGTCCCATCGCGAACGCCTGATCCAGCTGAAGGGACCCGAGGAAGGCCTGGTCGTCGAACGCTTCGAAGGCACCGAATCGGTCTGCGGCGACAACCGCCTGCAGATCGACTGCCTGGCCACCGACGCCTTCCTGGAACTGGAATCCTGGCTGGAGCAGCC
>NZ_JAPTFX010000088.1:0-18921 GCF_030985895.1 Stenotrophomonas sp. Sm6012
CATCGGCGCCGTCGAAGGGTGCAGCACTGCGTGGCTCAGGCCACTTCGTCGTCGCTGGGCGGCGGCTGGTCGCCAACCGTCCACAGGCGCTCAAGCGCGTAGAACTCGCGCACGCGCGGCAGCATCACGTGGACGATGACGTCGCCCAGATCAACCAGCACCCACTCGGCTTCGCGCTCGCCTTCCACGCCCAGCGGCATCACGTCGATATTCTTGGCGAAACGCACGACTTCGTCGGCAATCGACTTGACGTGGCGGGTCGAAGTACCCGAAACGACGATCATGTAATCGGCAACGCTGGACCGGCCGCGCACGTCGATCTCGACCAGGTCCTTGGCCTTCAGGTCTTCGGTGGCTTGGCGGACGCTGGCCAGCAGTTCCGGCACGGACGGCGGCGGGCTGGGCAGATCGACCTTGATGGTCTGGGGCTGGGTCTGGTTGCTCAAAGTGGATCGACTCGATAAACGTGGGGACGATTATACGGGCAAGCCGCAGCTGCGGCATTCACGGCGTGGAGGGGCGGTACAGCCCGTGGACGGCAACGTAGTCGGCCACCGTCGGCGGCAACAGCGCGCGCCAGGGCCCGCCGGAGGCGATCTGCGAGCGCACGGCGCTGGCTGATTCGGCGCGCAGCGGGTGGTGCAGGCGCAGGATGCGGCCGGCCGGGCTGGCGAACAGCGCCTGTTCGTTGTCGGCCCAGCGCCCCTCCAGGGCACGGCCCAGCGCGCCGTCAACCGAGGCCTGCAGCGGGCTTCCCGGTCGTTCGGCCACCACGAAATGAGCCAGCCCGAACAGGGCCTCCCATTCGTGCCAGCGGGGCAGGCCCAGCAGGCTGTCGGCGCCGACCAGCCAGGCCAGCGGCCGGCTCGGTCCCAGTTCGGCGCGCAGCTCGCGCAGGGTATCGACGGTGTAGGACGGGCGACCGGGGAAACGCGCCGCACGATCCAGCTCGCGGCGGTCCAGCAGCAGGCCGGGCTCGTCACCGATGGCCAGCGACAGCATGGTGCAGCGCTGCTCGGCGGTCGCACCGGGTACCGCGCGATGCGGCGGGTCGGCCGCCGGCAGCATGCGCACCGCCACCTGCAGTTCATCGCGGGCGGCACGCGCGATCGCCAGATGCCCGAGGTGCACCGGATCGAAGGTGCCCCCGTAATAGATCCGCAGGCTCATCGCTCAGGCCCGCGCCAGCAGGCGCACGGCACGCGGTTCGGCCACGGCCACCAGCAGGCGTTCCAGCGCCAGCCAGGCATCGCCGTCGGCCCGCCCCTTGGCGATGCGGTCGACCAGCCCGGCTTCGGCCACGAAGCGCTCCCAGCGCTTGCCTTCCGGGTGGCGCTGCAACGCACGCTTGTACGGCGCCTGGCGCGACTCCCAGATGCCACGCGACTTCATTTCGGCGGCCAGGTTGCCGCCCCGCGCCTGCACCCGGGCCAGACCGGCACCGGCCAACAGCTCGCGGATCACCATCGGCATCAGTGCGGCCACCGCTTCGCCTTCCCCGCGCAGGCCGGCCAGCATGCGCAGCACCGCCGGCGGCTGGCCGGAGAACGTCGCCTCCAGCAGCCGGAACACGTCGTAGCGGGCGGCATCGGCCACCAGCGATTCCATCCGTTCGACATCCAGCGGCTGGCCATCGGCCAGCAATGCCAGCTTGTCGATCTCCTGGGCAGCGGCCAGCAGGTTGCCTTCCACCCGCTCGGCCAGTCGCTGCACGGCGGCCGGGTCGGCCCGCAGGCCCTTGCCGCGCAGGCGGCGCTCGATCCAGTCCGGCAGCTCGTGCGGCTTGATCGCCCAGGCCACCGACAGCACGCCGATGCGGTTGACCGCCTCGGCCCACTTGCCCTGGTGGGCCTTGCTCCATTCGTTGGCGGTGATCATCAGCACCACATCCGGCGCCGGGTTGGCGCAGAACTGGCTGATCACCTCGGCGCCGTCCTTGCCCGGCTTGCCGCTGGGCAGGCGCACCTCGACCAGGCGACGGGCGCTGAACAGACTCGGCGCATTGAAGCTGGCGTCGAGCTGGTTCCAGTCGAAATCGCGGCCATCGGCGTCGAACACTTCGCGCTCGCCGATACCGGCGCCGCGCGCACGCGCGCGGATGGCGTCGGCCGCCTCCAGCACGCGCAGCGTCTCCGGGCCGGCAATCAGATAGACCGGCGCCAGTGCAACATCAGCGCCCTGGCTGGCCAGCTGCTCCGGACGCAGTTCCATCGTTCTTCGCCGCTCAGTGCTTGGCTGCGGGAACCGGCTCGGCCGGCACCGCGCCTTCGACGGGCTTGGCCTTCGGTGCCGACAGGCTGCCCCCCTTTTCAAGCTCGGCGCGGACCACGCTGTCGATGCGGCGGATGATCGATGCGGACATTTCCCGGCGCAGCTCATCAGCCAGGATCTCGCGCTCGGTGGTGGTGCCGGTGGCGTCGGTCGGCGGCGACACGTAGTCACGCGACAGCTCGATCACCTGCTGCGGCACCAGCTCGCTGCCGTCCTCGCGACGGAAGATGAAGATCACCGCGTAGCGCAGGCTGTACTCCTGCGCACGGCCCTGCGAATCGATGGCGATCGGCAGGTCGCCCCAGCGCTCGGACAGCACCTGCAGCTGGGTACTGGGCTGCTTGCTGTCCTCGTCGGCCAGCTTGGCGCCGGAGGCCAGCAGGCTGCGGTTGAGCAGCTTGACCAGTTCGCTGTACGGCGCGGTGGAAACCACCTTCACCGGCGCGGTGTCGGTCGGCAGCATCAGCTTGCTGCGCAGATGGAAACCGCAGCCGGCAAGGCCGAGGGCAAGAACGAGGGCAAGCAGGATTCGGGTCATGTAGACAGTCTGGCGGAGCCGGGCGATCACGGCAACACACAGCCTGCCCGAAGCCGCGTGAATGCAGGGCCATCAAGTGCATGGCCCGGCACCGGAAAGGCACCGGCCACCACGCGGATGGCCGGTGCGGGGTACATCAGGCGGCGACGATGTTCACGATCTTGCCCGGAACGATGATGATCTTGCGCACCGTCAGGCCTTCCAGGAACTTGGCCGCGTTCGGCTCGGCCAGGGCCAGCGCTTCAACCTGCTCGCGCGCGGCATCGGCCGCCACCTCGATGGTGCCACGCAGCTTGCCGTTGACCTGCACGGCCAGAGTCAACGCATCGCGCACCAGCGCGCCAGCGTCGGCCTGCGGGAACGGCTGGTCTTCCAGCAGCGTCTCGCCGTGGCCCAGCACCTGCCACAGGGCATGGCTGGCGTGCGGGGTGATCGGGTTCAGCAGCAGCACGATGGCCTGCAGCGCTTCCTGGCGCACCGCACGACCCTGCCCGCTGCCGTCCTCGAACTTGGCCAGCGCGTTCATCAGCTCCATCACTGCGGCAATGGCGGTGTTGAAGCTGTGGCGGCGGCCGTAGTCGTCGCCGACCTTGCCGATGGTTTCATGGGTCTTGCGGCGCAGCGCCTTCTGGTTGGCATCCAGCGCAGCGGCGTCCAGCGCCGGGGCGGCACCGTCGGCAGCGTGCTTCTGCACCTGGGCCCACAGGCGGCGCAGGAAGCGGGCCATGCCATCCACGCCGGCCTCGTTCCACTCCAGCGACTGCTCGGGCGGCGCGGCGAACATCGAGAACAGGCGCACGGTGTCGGCGCCGTACTTGCCGACCATGGCCTGCGGGTCCACGCCGTTGTTCTTCGACTTGGACATCTTCTCGGTGCCACCGACCACCACCGGCTGGCCATCGGCGATCAGGGTGGCACCGGTGATGCGGCCTCGCTCATCGCGCTGCACTTCCACATCGGCCGGGTTGATCCAGTCCTTCGAGCCGTCCGGGTTCGGGCGGTAATAGGTCTCGGCGATCACCATGCCCTGGCACAGCAGATTGCGCGCCGGCTCGTTGCTGTCGACCATCCGCGCGTCGCGCAGCAGCTTGTGATAGAAGCGGAAATACATCAGGTGCAGGATCGCGTGCTCGATGCCGCCGATGTATTGGTCGACCGGCAGCCAGTAGTTGCCGCGCTTGTCGACGGCATCACGCGCGCCCGGCGAGGTGTAGCGGGCGTAGTACCAGCTCGACTCCATGAAGGTGTCGAAGGTATCGGTCTCGCGCTCGGCCGCACCGCCGCACTCCGGGCAGGTGGTCTTGCGCCATTCCGGGTCGGTCTTGATCGGCGAACCGGTGCCGGAGAACGCCACGTCCTCCGGCAGCACCACCGGCAGCTGCTCTTCCGGCACCGGCACTGCACCGCACTTGGCGCAGTAGATCACCGGAATCGGACAGCCCCAGTAGCGCTGGCGGCTCACGCCCCAGTCGCGCAGGCGGTAGTTGACGCGGCGCTGGCCCTGGGCCTTGCGCTCGAATCGTTCGGCCAGGGCTTCGAAGGCGCCCTGGAAGTCCAGGCCGTCGAATTCGGCCGAGTTGACCAGTTCGGTCTGCCGGCTCTTGTCGCTGTACCAGTCCTGCCAGCGGCTGCCGTCCCAGCTGCGCTCTTCTTCGCTGCGCGCATCCTTCAGCGCGATCACCTGCTTGATCGGCAGCCCGTACTTGTTGGCCACTTCATTGTCGCGCTGGTCATGGCCCGGGACGGCCATCACCGCGCCGGTGCCGTAGCCCATCAGCACGAAGTTGGCGACCCAGACCGGCACCTGCTCGCCGGTGACCGGGTGCAGGGCGCGCAGGCCGGTGTCCATGCCGCGCTTTTCCTGGGTTTCCAGTTCAGCCTCGGACACGCCGCCCTGCTTCAGGTCGGCCAGCATCGCCGCCAGTTCCGGATTGTTCTTCGCCGCGTGCAGCGCCAGCGGGTGCTCGGCGGCGATCGACACGAAGGTCACGCCCATCACGGTGTCCGGGCGGGTGGTGAACACGCGCAGCGGGTCCAGCACACCGCCGTCCACGTCACGCACGTCGAACTGGATCTCCAGGCCCTCGGAACGGCCAATCCAGTTGCGCTGCATGGTCTTGACCGATTCCGGCCAGCCGTCCAGCTCGTCCAGGCCGTCCAGCAGCTCCTGGGCGTAGTCGGTGATGCGCAGGAACCACTGCGGGATCTCGCGCTTCTCGACCAGGGCGCCGGAGCGCCAGCCGCGGCCGTCGATCACCTGCTCGTTGGCCAGCACGGTCTGGTCGACCGGGTCCCAGTTCACCACCGCGTTGCGGCGGTAGGCCAGGCCCTTGCGCATCAGCCGGGTGAACATGCGCTGTTCGTGGACGTAATAGTCCGGACGGCAGGTGGCGAACTCGCGCGACCAGTCGATGGCATAGCCCAGCGACTGCAGCTGGCTGCGCATGTGGTCGATGTTCTTGTAGGTCCACGCCGCCGGCGCGGTCTTGTTCTTGATCGCGGCGTTTTCCGCCGGCAGGCCGAACGCATCCCAGCCCATCGGCTGCAGCACGTTGTGACCGGTCATGCGCTTGTAGCGGCTGATCACGTCACCGATGGTGTAGTTGCGCACGTGCCCCATGTGCAGCGCACCGGACGGGTACGGGAGCATCGACAGGCAGTAGTACTTCGGCTTGTCCGAAGTCTCGTCGACCTCGAAGGCACGGGTGGCGTCCCAGTACTGCTGGGCGGCGGATTCAACCTGCTGCGGGTCGTAGGCGATGGGTTCAGCGCTGGTCATGGAACACGCGGATGCGGCGGCAAAGCGGTACAGCGTACCGCAGTGCGGCAAACGTCTCCAATCCTGCCTGCCGCGTGCAGGTGCCGCCCGTGCGCGGAGAGCGTCTCAGCGAGGCCGCGACAGAGGCAGGGCCAGGGCCAGCCAGACCGCCCAGCAGGCGAAAGCCACGCGTTGCGCCAGCGGTGCCGGCAGCACGCCCTGGGGGGCAAAGGCCGCCATTGCCGCCAGTACGGCACAGATGACCGCCACCCCGCCGAAGGCCTTGCCAGGACCCTGGCGCAGGTGGGAGATGCCCAGCAGCAGGGCGCCGGCGACAAATCCCAGCACCCAGATCATCCAGGCGCTGGCGTGCAGCTGGCTGGCCGGTCCATGCAGGTCATCCACGTCCAGCGGCAGCAGCCCCATCGCCGCAAAGGCCAGGCCGGCCAGCAGCAGCATCTGGCTGCCCACCCGCGGCGCCCAGCCGGCCGTGGCTGGAAGGCGGCGGCGCAGGCACTCGGCGGCCACTGCGGCCAGCACGCCGGGCAGCACGAAGCCCAGCAGATTGAACCCCAGCGCATGCGGCACGCCCCGTGCGCCCAGCAGGGCCACCGGGTGGCGCGCCTGCGCGTAGCCGTCCAGCGCCGCGCCGAAGCCCACCACGGCCAGGACGAAGATGGCTGCAGCAAGCAGCCCCCACCAACGATCACGCCGGAGCACGGACATCGCGCGGATTCACCAGAAGCGGAAGACCGGCCATTGTCGCGGCAACGATGCGGGGCGCCAAGCGGCGGCACATTTCAGAATCATTCGATATCCGCGCCGGCATGCCGCGCGCGATGCTCGGGGCATGGCAGTCCCGCCATGCAGGGAGACCTCCCATGATCCATCGCATCCTCGTCGCCGGCGCGCTCAGCCTGGGCCTGGCCACCACGGCCCACGCCGGCGAGTTCCAGTGCTCGGCCTGGATCGGCGCCCCCAGCGCCACGGCACCGCCGAGCAGCAACTTCTTCGGGGGCCCCACCATCAAGGCGCCCGACGCCCGCACCGCGGCCGAGCTGTATCAGGCCCGCATCTCCGAAACGACGCTGCCGCTGAAGACCGGGCGCTGGATCGTGCATCACGTCCGCTGCGATGAGTTGAAGTAACCGCCAGCGCATCGAGGGCAGGCCCTGCGCCCGCCCTCTCCTGCCTGGAAGGGCGGCGGTTCGGGGCGACACCAAGGGTTGAGTCTGACATCGATCGTCACCATAGAATCGGTCTCCAGATGCCAGACGATGCCTCCCCCATGACCGAGACGACCTACGTATTCGACGCTACCACCGCGACCTTCGAGGCCGAAGTCCTGCAGAAGTCGCTGCAGACGCCGGTGCTGGTCGATTTCTGGGCCACCTGGTGCGGGCCGTGCAAGACCCTTGGCCCGATGCTGGAAAAGCTGGCGGCCGAATACAACGGCGCCTTCGAGCTGGCCAAGGTCGATGTCGACAAGGAACAGCAGATCGCGGCGGCGTTCCAGATCCGCTCGGTACCGACCGTATTCCTGGTCAAGGGTGGCCAGCTGGTGGACGGCTTCCCCGGCGCGATTCCGGAAGGCCAGCTGCGCGAGTTCCTGGCCCAGCACGGGATCGTGCCCGCCGACATCGGCGATGCCGCCGCCGAGGACGAAGCGCCCCTGGATCCGCAGGCGCAGGTGGACGTGTTGCGCGCGCAGATCGCCGCCGAGCCGGACAAGGATGAGCTCAAGCTCGACCTGGCCCTGGCCCTGCTGCAGATCGGCGGCGTGGATGAAGCCGGCACGCTGATCGACGGCCTGCCCGCCAACCTCGCCACCGACGACCGCGCCGTGCGTGCCCGCGCCCGCCTGTCCTTTGCGGCCGCGCTGAAGGACGCCCCCGCGGCCGAAGTGTTGGAGGCGCGCATCGCCGCCGACGGCAACGATCTCAAGGCGCGCCACCTGCGGGGTGTGCAGCTGCTGCTCGGCGGCCACGATGAGGCCGCACTGGCACAGTTCCTGGAAATGCTGCGGATCGATCGCACCTTTGAAGAAGGGTTGCCGCGCAAGGCCCTGATCGATGCCTTCAATGTGATCTCCGACGAGGACCTCGTTGGCCAGTACCGCCGCAGGATGGCCTCTCTGCTGTTCTGAACGGGAGCCCCCTTCGTTCAGAATCCCTGCACTGAACGCGGGCAATAATGCGCGAGATGGCGGCCGTTAGGCCGCCACGATCCGTTCGGGGGGATGAGGTCGGGGCCATCGGGTCTTGCAGCTGCACCCCCGCATTGCCGGGATTGCAAACTGTGACCTTCGTCCGCTCGCTGTCGTTCGCCAAGCGCTTCCAGGGCGCCATGCTGTGTGCCCTTCTCCTCCTGCTGCTGCCAGGCGTGGCCGGCGCCCAGGACTGGAATTACCGGGTCCGCCCCGGCGATACCCTGTGGGATCTGGGCGGCCTGTACCTGAAGCCCTCAGTACGCTGGCAACAGCTGCAACAGCACAACCGCATCGACAATCCCTATCGGTTGCCGCCCGGCCAGCTGCTGCGCTTCCCGATCAGCTGGCTGCGTACCGAGCCCGCACCGGCCCGCGTGCTGTCGGTTCGCGGCAAGGTCGAGCTGTCCGGCGCCGATGGCAGCGCCACGCGCGCGATCCTGGCGGGCGAGCAGCTGCGTATCGGTGACACCGTGCAGACCGAAGGCGAATCCAGCGTCACCCTCGAGTTCGCTGACGCTTCGCGCCTGCAGCTGCGTGAGTACTCGCGCCTGCGCCTGGACCAGCTCAGCCGCTATGGCCACACCGGCATGGTGGACACCCGCCTGCGCCTGCAGCAGGGCCGCGCCAGCAACCGGGTCACGCCCGCCCGTGGCCCGGCATCGCGCTACATCATCGATGCGCCCACCGCGACCAGCAGCGTGCGCGGCACCGTGTTCCGGGTCAGCGCCGGCGACGCCGGCCAGGTCGGTGCGACCGAAGTCCTGCAGGGCAAGGTGCAGGTTGGCAACACCCACGGGCAGCGCCTGGTCCGGCCGGGCCAGGCCACGCTCAGCGGCAGCGCCGACGCGGCACCGGACGCGGTCTCCCCGCTGCTGCCAGCACCGCAGCTGCGCAACGACGAACTGCGCCTGGCGCCGCTGCCGACGCTGCTGGCGTGGGCGCCGGTCACCGGCGCCGCGCACTACCGCGTGGAAGTGGTGCAGGCAGCCACACCGGAAATCCTGCTGTTCGCTGCCACCACCACCGATACCCGCCTGGCCATCGGCGACCTGCCGCCGGGCCAACTGCGCATCCTGCTGCGCGCGGTCGATACGCAGGGCGTGGAAGGCCTCGACGCCAGCGCCGATTTCGAACTCAGCGACCAGCCGCCACCGCCGATCACCGTATCGCCGCTGCACGCGCAGACGGTCAACAGCGACCGCCCGCGCTTCCGCTGGAGCCAGGCCCCCGGCGCGCGCAGCAGTGTGCTGCAGATCGCCTCCGACCCCATGTTCCAGCAACCACTACAGGAACAGGCGACCCATGGCACCGACCTGCGCCTGGCGCAGCCACTGCCCCCGGGCCAGTACTTCTGGCGGGTCGCGTCGTGTGATGGCAATGGCCACCAGGGCCGCTACGGCCAGGCACTGCCACTGCAGCTGAGCAATGAACCGGTCGACCCGGCGCTGCAACCGCCGGAAGCCGCCCATGGTGAACTGACCCTGCGCTGGCAGGCCGGCAGCGAAGGCCAGCGCTACCGGGTGCAGGTCGATCGCCATGGCGATTTCAAGGCACCGCTGGTCGACGAAACCGTGGCCGAGCCGCAGGTCAGTTTCAAGCGGCCGTGGGGCGGCACCCTGCATGTGCGCGTGCAGTACATCGACGATGACGGCCATGCCGGCGAGTTTTCGCCCGCCCAGCAGGTCAAGCTGCCGTGCCGCCTGTGCTACGGCGCAGGCGGCGGCGCCGTGCTGCTCTGGTTGCTGTTGTGAGGCGTTCGCCACTGCCGTGGAGCAAGCGGATCGCACTGGCCCTGCTGGCCGGTGTGCTGACCGTGCTGGCCAGCCAGGGCCAATGGCTGTGGCGGCAGGACGAGACCGCCTACGACACGCTGGTCGGTGGCTGGGACTACCGCCCCGACCCCAGCGTGCTGATCGTGGCCATCGACGAAGGCAGTCTGCAACGCATCGGCCAATGGCCCTGGCCGCGCTCGATACACGCGCGCCTGCTGGACCGGTTGACCGATGCCGGTGCCGAGCGCGTCGCTCTGGACCTGATGCTGTCCGAACCGGATCGGCGCGACAGCCGCCAGGACGATGCGCTGGCGGCCGCCATCCGCCGCAATGGCCGGGTGGTGCTGCCGGTGCTGGCCGCGCCCGCTGCCGGTGACCGCATGGCCGAGGAAATGCTGCCGATCCCGCAGATCGCGGCCAGTGCCGCAGCCATCGGCCACACCGATGTCGAAGTGGATGGCGACGGCGTCGCCCGCGGTCTCTACCTGCATGCGGGCATCGGCCAGCCACATTGGCCGGCGCTGGGCCTGGCGTTGGCCGGCCTGCCGGCGGGCGCCGTGCACGGCCTGCCCGACCCCGACCCCGGAGTCGGCTCGCCCTATCAGTGGCGACGCGACGACTATGTGCGCGTGCGCTACGCCGGCCCGCCGGAGCGGTTGCCGCAGGTGTCCTACGCCGACGTGCTGGACGGCCACGTCGACATGGCGATGCTGCAGGGCCGCCGCATCGTGGTCGGCATGACCGCCAGCGGCATCGCGCCGCGCCTGCTGACACCGACCACCCGCGAATTCTGGATGAGCGGCAGCGAGTACCAGGCCAACATCGCCTCGATGCTGCTGCAGCACAAGCAGATCGATGTACTGCCCCCGGCATGGCAACAGGCCATCAGCTCGGTGCTGGTCGCACTGTGCGTTCTCCTGCTCGGCCTGCGCCTGCCTTGGCTTGCGGCGCTGGCGTCGTTGCCGGCGGCCCCATTGCTGAGCTGGGTGCTGCTGCGCAGCAGCGATCTGTGGTGGGCGCCGGCCACCGCGATGCTGGGCATTCTATTGGTGCTTCTGGCCTGGGCGATCTGGCGGATCTCGGCCTGGCACCGCCAGGCCAACCGCGATGCGCTGACCGGCCTCGGCAATCGCCTGCGCTTCGAGCAGTCATTGCAGCAGGAATGCGACGCCGCGCGACGCAGCGGCAAGCCGCTGAGCCTGGCGTTGATCGACGTGGACCATTTCAAGCGTCACAACGACCTCCATGGCCACCAGGTGGGTGATCGCGTGCTGCGCGATGTCGCCCGCCTGATCGGCGCGCATGCGCGGCGCCCGCGCGACATGGCCGCGCGCTATGGCGGCGACGAATTCGCTCTGGTACTGCCGGATACACCGGCCGAAGGTGCGCGCCTGGTGATCGACGACCTGATCGCCTGCGTACGGGCACTGCCGTCCCCGGGTGACGGCGGCGGCGAGCGGGTCACCCTCACCATCGGTGTGTTCACCCGCGTGCCGGACGGAGAACTGCAACCGCATCATTTCGTCGAAGGCGCCGACACCGCCCTGTACCAGGCCAAGGCCAATGGCCGCGACGGGTTTGTGATCGACGGCGCGTGAGGCACCATGTGCACTGTGCCTGTAGAGTCGAGCTTGCTCGACTGCGCGCCCATCATTCGAGCGGCCAACAACGCGAATGGATACTCCCCCAGGGTTGATGCCAGACCCGCACGTACAGGGTTGGCCATGACATACAGCGCTTGTTGCCGGACATCCTCCTCATTCCGGATCAGGTGATCGTAGTAGCCCCGCTGCCACACGGGCCGTCCATCACCGGAGTGCGCGTTGACCGCGATCGCCACCCTGGACTTGAGTGATTGCATGCAACGGCCAAGCGTACCTTCGCGCAACTGCAGAACCCAGTGCAGATGATCCGGCATCACCACCCAAGCCAATGACCGCGTGATCCCCTTGCAGTCGCTGCCTCGCAGCTCATCAGTCAAGGCATCCACGCATCGTGGGTCTGCAAAGACGCGTTGGCGTCCGGCAGTGACAGTGGTGACTACGTAGAAGCATCCGACCGTGGAGCATCGGCCGCGCAACAAGGCTGGACTGGGCATAAGGGCAGCATGGACCGCGGTTCACGGCCATACCTATCAGGAGACCCCGAAATGGCGATCAGACATTGTCTGAACTCGTTCGATTGAGGCCCGCTGGAAACAGTCGAGCAAGCTCGACTCTACTCTCGGCTGCCGTCACGCCAGAATCGCGATGATCCGTCAGCTGGTGCAACATACGCATGCGAATGGTTAGACTGCGGATCTCGCCCTGCGCCCCTGGACCCGCATGAACGCCCGCCTGTTCCGCTTTGGCATCAATCTCTGGCCGCCGTTCCTGTTCACCGGCATCCACGTCACCCGGGTCTCACCGGACTACCGGCAGATCGATGTCGAGCTGCGCCTGCGGCCCTGGAACCGCAACTACGTTGGCACCCACTTCGGCGGCAGCCTGTTCGCGATGACCGATCCGTTCTGGATGCTCGGCCTGCTGCACATCCTCGGCCGCGACTACTACGTGTGGGACCGCGCCGGTGCGATCGATTTCCTCAAGCCCGGCCGTGGCACCGTGCGCACCTCGTTCCGCATCGATGACGCGCTGCTGGACGAACTGCGCGCCGAAGCGGCCAGCGGCGAAAAGGTGCTGCGCTGGTTCAGTAACGACGTGGTTGATGAAAGTGGCGACGTGGTTGCGCAGGTGCGCAAGCAGGTCTACCTGCGGCTGAAGCCACACGCACGCTGAGCGTCAGTCGCGCGCCGTGGCCCCCGTGGCCGGCGAAGCCTGCAGCGGTACCGACAGCCAGGGGCTGTCGGCAGCGCTGCGCGATGGCGAGCGGCGCGGCACCTGCAGGCGGCTGCCATCGGCCGACAGCTGCGGGGCGCCACCGGCGAGCGGAACTGCGCCGGCAGGCGCTGCAGCGCGTCGGCCGGATCATCTGCCTGCTGCCGCAGCCAGCGCTGCGCGCCAAGCAGCCGCAGCATCGCAGCGGCGTCCTGGGTGCGCGACGAATAGGCGGGATAGGCCGGTGCGGCGATATCCGTCAGCACGCAACCCATGATGTTCGACAGGCAACCGAAGTCACGCTGTGGCGGTGCCGGCACAGGCAACGGACGATCCGCTTCCAGTGCCGCCGTTGCCGCCGCGCCGCAGGCCCAACCGAGATTGCCGGCCACGCGTGCCAGGGTGCTGCTGCGGTCAAGAACCAGCACGCCACCGAATTCCCTCGACGAGGTTTCGATCGCCGCCCGGCTCATTGCGTACTCACCCTGCATTGCCCGGCACAGGCTCTGCTCGTCTGCCCGCATCGGCTGCATCGCCCGCGCGCATTCTGCTGGCAGCGGGTGGTCGGCTGGAAGTTCGACCAGCATGTCGGCCAGCAGCTGTGCATTGGCCTGGACCAGGCTGGCCCCGACGATGCTCTCGACCAGAGAGCTTCCACCGGGCACCAGCCGGCGTCCCAGCTGCAGCCCCAGGCAACTGCCGCGCAGGGCGCCATCCACATCGCCCTGTGCGTAGGCCAGCGCGCGGGCGCTGGTGGCGTCCATCACCAGGCCATAGGTCGGCAAGGGCACCAGAATGCCCTCGCCCTTCGGCTGGAACGGCGATACGAAATGGTCTGCCCCGGCCAACTGCTCCAGGCGCGCATGCAGCAGCTGGTGACCGGCGTGGGCGTCGGCAAACCGCTGCGGATCGGCGCGCACCTGCGCAAGGCAGCCGCTGGCGACCGGCCCGCAGCTGGCAGATGGGCGCGGGTGCAAGCCGCCGGGGGCGCTGGCCAGCTGAGGCTGGGGCTGGGGCTGGGTGACGTTATTACCATGCGGGTCGGCGTCCCAGCGCCGCACGTCTTCGGCCAGCGCCTGCTCGCGCTGGCGGGCGTCCAGGCCGTCAACGGCAAGCGTCCACAACTGCGCATAGCCATTGCGGCCGGGTGCCGGAAGGCGGGTCTCCAGCCGCTGCTGCGCCTGCAGCCGCGATTCAGGGATGGGCCACATGCGCGAGGCACACCACACGACGATGGCCAGCACCAGCAGGCCCAGCAGGGTCCAACCCAACCCACGCAGGATCTTCAACACAGCTTCCCTTCCATGTGCCGTTGCCGCAGTCGATTCCCCAGCGTAATCGACCGGCGGTGACCGCTACAATGCGCACATGTCGCTCGAAGCCCCCGCCCTGGTTCCCCGCCCCTCCCTGCAGCGCCTGTTCCTGACCGGCCTGCTGACCCTGCTGCCGATCTGGCTGACCTGGGTCGTGGTCAAGTTCGTGTTCGTGCTGCTGTCGGGTATTTCCAGCCCGCTGGTGGTGCCGCTGTCCGAGCAGATCGCGACCAGCTTCCCGCACTACCTCGGCTGGGTCCGCGCCGAATGGATCCAGGACACCATCGCCCTGCTGGCCACGTTGCTGGTGATCCTGGCGGTGGGCGTGGCCAGTCGCCGTGTGCTCGGCCAGCGCCTGCTGCGCTGGGTGGGTGCGGTCATCAAGCGCATTCCGCTGGCCAGCATCATCTACGACAGCGCCAAGAAGCTGCTGGACATGCTGCAGACCGAGCCGGGCAGCACCCAGCGCGTGGTGCTGATCGACTTCCCGCATCGCGACATGAAGTCGGTCGGGCTGGTTACCCGCGTGATCAAGGAACACGGCACCGACCGTGAACTGGCCGCGGTGTACGTGCCGACCACGCCGAATCCGACATCGGGCTATCTGGAAATCGTGCCGGTGGAGCTGCTGACCCCGACCGACTGGACCGTCGACCAGGCCATGAGCTTCATCATTTCCGGCGGCGCCGTGGCACCGTCCAGCGTGCCGTTCACCCGCGCCGGCGACCGCGCCGAATGACCCCGGCGCCGATCGAGCGCCCGCTGCAGGACCGCGCGGTCCTGCTGTTCATCGTGCTGGCCGCGTTCTTCTGCGGCAACGCAGTGCTGGCCGAACTGATCGGGGTGAAGATCTTCGCCCTGGAAGACACGCTGGGCATCGATCCGCTGAACTGGAACCTGTTCGGCCAGACCGGCTCGTTGAGTTTCACCGCCGGCACCCTGCTGTGGCCGGTGGTGTTCATCATGACCGACACCATCAACGAGTTCTTCGGCAAGCGCGGCGTGCGCTTCATCTCGTGGCTGGCGGTGGTGCTGATCAGCTACGGCTTCCTGTTCGCCTTTGCGGCCATTTCGCTGGCGCCGGCCAGCTGGTGGGTCACCTCGATGGACGCTCACGGCGTGCCGGACTACCAGGCCGCATTTGCTGCGGTGTTCGGCCAGGGCATGTGGACCATCGCCGGTTCGCTGGTGGCATTCCTGCTCGGCCAGCTGATTGACGTGGCGGTGTTCCACCGCATCCGCCAGGCCACCGGCGAACGCCATGTGTGGCTGCGTGCCACCGGCTCGACCGCGATCTCGCAGGTCGTGGACAGCTTCGTGGTGATCTGGATCGCCTTCGTGCTCGGCCCGCAGCACTGGCCGACCTCGCTGTTCCTGGCCGTCAGCAGCGTCAATTACATCTACAAGATGGGTTTTGCGATCGCCTTGATCCCCCTGCTGTACCTGATGCGACGTGCGATCACCGGTTATCTGGGCGTTGAGCGCGCGGCCGCGTTGCGCGCGGCCGCGGCGGCTGACTGAAGCCCCAGCGACGGCCAGCTGACTGCGCCTTCACGCTGGCCGTACGCGGCCGGATCGTGCAAGCTCCACGGTCTGTGTTCCACGGAAGCTCCTGATGCCGCATCCCACCCGCGTCCTGGCCGCCGCCATCGCCGCGTTGTTCCTGTTCAGTGCCGTCCCGTCGGCCGAAGCAGCGAAGAAGAAGGCCAGCCGCCCTGCCGCCGCGCAGACCCGCCAGGCGGCCAAGCCCAAGGCCAAGCCCGCCCGCGCCACCGCGCCGGCCCGCGGCAGTTCGGCGCGCCGCGCCACGCCGCGTCCCGTAGCCCCCGCACGCGCCGTGCCCAAGCAGGTGCAGCTGGAGCGCCTGTACGACGAATACTGGGATGCCTCGATGCGGCTGAACCCGCTGCAGGCGACCTTCCAGGGCGAGACGCGTTACAACGACCAGCTGCCCAACATCCTGTCAGCCGCCTGGCGCCAGCAGTCACACGACTTCACCACGCAATGGCTGGGCAAGGTCGAGAAACTCGGCAGTGACGGCCTGCAGGGCCAGGACCTGCTCAGTTACGAGATCTTCGTGCGCGACGCACGCGCCTCGCTGGCCGCCGAGCGCTACCCGAGCTGGATGATGCCGATCAGCCAGTACTACAACATCGGCAGCATCATGGCGATTCTCGGTGCCGGTGCCGGCGCGCAGCCGTTCAACACCGTGCAGGATTACGACACCTGGTCGCGCCGCTCGCTGGGCATTCCCGAGCTGTTCGACCAGGCCATCGACAACATGCGCCAGGGCATGAAGGCTGGCGTGGTACAGCCGCGCGACCTGATGGAAAAGGTGTTGCCGCAGCTGGATGCGGTGATCAAGCCGACCGCCGAAGAGAGCATTTTCTGGTCGCCGATCCGCACCATGCCCAACACCATCGCAGCCGAGGACAAGGCGCGCATCAGCGCCGAATACAAGCGCATGATCGAGCTGCGCATCATGCCGGCCTACCGTGCCCTGCGCGGCTTCATCGCTACCGAGTACCTGCCGGCCACGCGTGCCAGCAGCGGCCTGGGCGCGCTGCCCGATGGCCAGGCCTGGTACGCCAACCTGATCGTGCAGACCACCGCCAGCGACCAGACCGCCGCGCAGCTGCATGCGCTGGGCGAACAACGCGTGCAGGAACTGCAGGCCCAGATCGCCACGGTGATGAAGGATGCCAAGCTGCGCGGCACACCGACCAAGCTGCTGCGCAGCATGCGCAACGACCGCCAGTTCCAGTACGGCGATGCCAACGCGCTGATCAACCGCTACCGGCAGGTGCAGCAGCAGGTCAACGCACGCCTGCCGCAGGTGCTGGATACGTTGCCGAAGGCACCGCTGGAAGTACGCGCGGTGGAACCGGAGCGGGCGCTGACTGCCGCTGCCGCGGCCTACCAGCCGTCGCCAGGTGAACAACCAGGCGTGCTGTACATCAACACCCGTGACCTGCCCAGCCGCAAGCGCTGGAACGTTCCGGTGCAGTACCTGCATGAGGCGATTCCGGGCCACCACGTGCAGCTGGGCCTGCAGCAGGAACTGGCCAAGCTGCCGCGCTTCCGCCGCCTCGGTGGCGATCTCGCCTTCGTCGAAGGCTGGGGCCTGTACGCCGAAACGCTGGGCGAAGACCTGGGCATCTACACCGATCCCTACGACCGCATCGGCTACCTGTACTCGCGCCTGTTGCGTGCCGCACGCGTGGTGGCCGATACCGGCGTGAACGCACAGGGCTGGAGCAAGCAGCAGGCCGTGGCCTACCTGCAGAAGACGGTCGACATGAGCAGCGATGACGCCAACGCCGAAGTCGAGCGGATCATGGCCCAGCCCGGACAGGCGCTGTCCAACGTGGCTGGCCTGACCACCATCGTGGCGCTGCGCGACAAGGCCAAGGCCCGCCAGGGTGCCGCCTTCGACCTGCGTCGCTTCCACGCCGAACTGCTGAAGGACGGCTCGATGCCGCTGGACGTGCTGGACCGCAAGATGGAACGCTGGATGGCCCAGCCGGCGAGCGCTACGCCCGCCCCTTCACCCTGACCCGACCGGAGCCGTCATGCGCCCTGCCGTCGTCCTGCTCGTCGCCGCGCTGGGCCTGCTGCCCGTAGTCAGCTCCGCCGCCCCGGTGCTGACCCCACCGGATGCGGGTATCGATGGCCTGATGCAGGCCTACGATGGCCAGCAGCCCGGTGCCGCAGTACTGGTACTGCATGACGGGCAGCCGGTGTTCCGTCGCGGCTACGGCCTGGCGGTAGTGGAAGACAGCACCCCGGTCACCCCGGCCAGCAACCTCCGGCTGGCATCGGTCAGCAAGCAGTTCACCGCCGCGGCGGTGCTGCTGCTGGTGGAAGACGGCCGGCTCGGGCTGGACCAGCCGGCCCGGCAGTGGCTGCCCGAGCTGCCGCCGGCTGCGGCGGCCATCACTCTGCGCCAGCTGCTGTCGCATACCAGCGGCCTGCTCGACTACGAAGACCTGATGGACCCGGCCGACCCGCGCCAGGTGCACGATGCCGACGTGCTGGCCCTGCTCGCGCGCGAAGACCGCCTGAACTTCGCGCCCGGCACGCAGTATCGATACAGCAACAGCGGCTACGCGCTGCTGGCACTGATCGTCGGCCGCGCCTCCGGCCAGGATTTCGCAACCTTCCTGCAGCAGCGCATCTTCGCGCCGCTGGGCATGGCCCATACCGTGGCCCACCAGGACGGTGTCGATGCGGTGGCGGCACGTGCCTATGGCTACAGCCGGATCGACGGCCACTGGCAGCGCACCGACCAGAGCACCACCAGCGCCGTACTCGGCGATGGCGGCATCTATTCCTCGCTGGACGACCTGGCCCGCTGGGATGCCGCGCTGTATGACGACCGCCTGTTGTCCAAGGCCTCGCGCCGCGCGATGTTCAGCCCTGCCACCACGACCACCGAGCCTGACGTGCCGCACTACGGCTTCGGCTGGCGCCTGAACGGCCCGGTGCAATGGCACAGCGGCGAGAGCATCGGCTTCCGCAACGTGATCGTTCGCCACCCGGAAAAGCACCTGACCGTGATCGTGCTGACCAACCGCAATGACCCCGAACCCTATCCGCTGGCGCTGAAGATCGCCCAGCGCTGGCTGGACACCCTGCAATGACTGCTGCTTCCGAGGCCCTGCTGGGCATCCATCACGCCGCACTGATCTGCAGCGACTACGCACGATCGAAGGATTTCTACGTGCGCATCCTCGGCCTGCGCGTGCTGGCCGAGAACCACCGTGCCGCGCGCGACTCCTGGAAGCTGGACCTGGCCCTGCCCGACGGCGGCCAGCTGGAACTGTTCTCCTTCCCCTCACCGCCGCCGCGACCCAGCCGCCCCGAAGCCCAGGGCCTGCGCCACCTCGCGTTCCGGGTGGCCGCGCTGGAGCCGTTCATCCAGCGCCTGGCAGCGCATGGCGTGGCCTGCGAACCGATCCGCGTGGACGAATACACCGGCCGCCGCTTCACCTTCTTCGCCGACCCCGACGACCTGCCGCTGGAGCTGTACGAAGTCGGTTGAGCGTTTTTCAATCGTGATTCATCCATGCATGGCATGGATCTACGTGTCGACCAAGGTCGACACCCACCAAGAGCAGGCCGTGCCATTCCGACAGATTGTGGAGACCTGTCGAAGGCGGGGTGGGTCCGGTTGCGGGGGCGTGAGCCGCATGGATGCGGCGACCGAGCTTACATGGACGTACTTGCAGCGGCCCCCGCAAC
>NZ_JAPTFX010000089.1:0-18482 GCF_030985895.1 Stenotrophomonas sp. Sm6012
TGCGCAGGGTGGCGCTTTTGCCACGGAGGCTTACTGCGCGCGGGAACTGGATGTGGATCCCGGGCAGGTGCTGCGCGGGGAACGCACGCTCAATGGCTGGGCGTGGTGCGTACCGGAAACGGGCGAACCCGGATGGGTGCCGTTGGAGAAGGTGCGCGTCATGGAGTGATCGCGGTAGTTCATTGACGCAGGGCGTGGATGCAACCCGCATCGTAGATCCACGCCGTGCGTGGATTCGGTGCCATGCAAGCATGGCACCCACCCGAGCCACTGCGATGCCATGCAAGCATGGCACCCACCAGAGCCACAGCAATGCCATGCAAGCATGGCACCCACCAGAGCCACGGCGGTGCCGTGCAGGCACGGCACCCACCCGATCAGGGTGTCAGGCGATGGTTTCCAGGCCGCCCATGTACGGGCGCAGCGCTTCCGGCACGGTGATGCTGCCGTCGGCGTTCTGGTAGTTCTCCATCACCGCGATCATCGCGCGGCCCACCGCCACGCCCGAGCCGTTCAGGGTGTGCGCCAGCTCCGGCTTGCCGGTGGCCGGGTTGCGCCAGCGGGCCTGCATGCGCCGGGCCTGGAAATCACCGCAGTTCGAGCACGAGGAGATCTCGCGGTAGGTTTCCTGCGACGGCAGCCAGACTTCCAGGTCGTAGGTCTTGATCGCCGAGAAGCCCATGTCGCCGGTGCACAGCAGCACCTTGCGGTACGGCAGGCCCAGCTTTTCCAGCACCACTTCGGCGCAGCGGGTCATGCGCTGGTGCTCTGCGTCGCTGTCTTCCGGGCGGCTGATCGAGACCAGCTCGACCTTCTCGAACTGGTGCTGGCGGATCATGCCGCGCACGTCGCGGCCACCGCTGCCGGCCTCGGCGCGGAAGCACATCGAATGGGCGGTCATGCGCAGCGGCAGGCGCTCGGCATCCACGATCTCGTCGCGCACGATGTTGGTCAACGGCACTTCCGAAGTCGGGATCAGGTAACGCGTGGAATCACCCACGGCGGTCTTGAACAAGTCGTCCTCGAACTTCGGAAGCTGGCTGGTGCCACGCAGCGAATCGGCGTTGACCAGCAGCGGTACGTTGGTCTCTTCATAGCCGTGCTCGCCGGTGTGCAGGTCGACCATGAACTGGGCCAGGGCGCGGTGCAGGCGCGCGATCGGGCCACGCAGCACGGTGAAGCGCGAACCGGACAGCTTGGCCGCGGTCTCGCCGTCCAGCCAGCCATTGCGGGCGCCGAGTTCGACGTGATCCAGCACCTTGAAATCGAACTGGCGCGGGGTACCCCAGCGCGCCTGCTCGACGTTGTCGTTCTCGTCGGCACCGGCCGGCACGTCATCGGCCGGAATATTCGGGATGCCCATCGAGATCGCATCGATCTTCTCGCGCAGTTCGTCCAGCGCCACTTCCGAAGCCTTCAGTTCGTCGGCGAACGCGGCGACCTCGGCCATGATGGCCGAGACATCCTCGCCCTTGGCCTTGGCCTGGCCGATGGCCTTGGAACAGCTGTTGCGCAGGCTCTGCAGCTCCTGGGTACGCACCTGGATGCGCTTGCGATCGGCCTCCAGGGACTCCAGGGCAGACACGTCGAGCTCGAAGCCGCGGCTGGTGCGCAGGCGTTCGGCGAGGTCGGCGGGCTGGTGGCGGAGCAGGGCTGGATCAAGCATGGCAGGTGTCGTGGTGGGTATCAGGGATGGGATTATCGCTTGTTATACGGATTTCTGCCGCCCGGTTCATTCCCGCCGTGGCAGAATCGGGCTATTCCGTACTGGTCCGGTCCATGTCTGCACCCCGCTCGTCGTCCGCCAAGTCGTTCACCGTGCATATCCCGCGCAACGCCCTGAAGATCGCCGGCATCGCGTTCGGTGTGGGCATCCTGCTGTTCGTGCTGGTCTGGCTGACCGGGCGCGACAAGGAATTCTTCCGCGCCGACCCGGCCGCACAGACCCCGCAGGAAACGGCCCAGGTGGAGCCATTGCCGGAGCCGCTGGCCGCGGCGGCAGGCTCCAGCGACATGCCCGATGCCAAACCGGCCCCGGTGGAGGAAGACGCCCCGAAGCTGGTTGAAACCACCCCGCCGCCGCCTGCCCCGGTGGCGGAAGCGGCCCCGGCTGCACCGGGCCTTGCTCCGGCGGCCACCGGCAACAGCCAGCCGATGCCGATTGCCGGCCAGTCGCCGCCGCCTGCCTATCCTGCCGCCGCCCTGCGTGCCGGTGAGACCGGCAGCGTGGTGGTACGCGTGGATGTGGATGCCACCGGCTACCCGAACAACGCCACGGTGATCCAGCGCAGCGGCTCACGCGAGCTCGACCGTGCCGCCACCGATGCAGTACGCCGCTGGCGCTTTACCCCGGCGCAGAGCAACGGCCAGGCCGTGCCCGGCAGCATTGAAGTGCCGTTCGACTTCAAGACGCAATAACTGAACGCTTGCCGGCAGGCAAACTGAACCCTGCCGGTTGCGTTGACGCAACGCTGACACTTCTCGTCCATGGCTCGGGCAACACTGCCCACGTCGTCCATTGACGGAAGGAGTTTGCGATGACTGCCACCACCCACGAAGACCTTCATTCGCCGCAGCTGCAGCAGGATTCCAGCCTGCAGCACAGGCCCACATCACCGTGGATGTGGATCGCGCTGATCGTGGCGATGTTCGCGGCCGCCCTGCTCTGGCTGCGTCACTCGAACCAGGAAGATGTGGCGCCGGCACCGGTTGGCGAGCGCATGCTGCCAGCCCCTGAGCAGGCCGCGGTTGCCGATGCTGCGGCGCCTGCCGCGCGCCAGGCCGCACCGGCTTCCAGCCAGCGCAAGGCGGCGCCGGTGGTGCGCAATCGTGAAGCGCGCCCGCTGGCCAGCAACCGCATGCCGACCTACCCCGCCGCTGCACTTCGCAGTGGTGTGCAGGGCAGCGTGATCGCCAGCCTGAATGTCGATACCCGCGGCAACGTCGCCAACGCGGCAATCGTTTCGCGCAGCGGCGAGCGCAGCCGCGACCTGGATCGTGCGGTGCTCAACACCGTGCAGAACTGGAAGTTCCAGCCTGCGGTGCATGACGGCCGCGCAGTAGCAAGCGTGGTGCGGGTCCCGGTGGATTTCCGTACCGAGCAGCGTTGATCGCGGACGAGGGGTTCGTGATGTTTCGACGGAGGCTTCGGCCTCCGTCTTTTTATGTGGGGAAGCGTGCCAACCAAGGTTGGCACCTACCGGTTGATGGAAGCGTGCCAACCAAGGTTGGCAACTACCGGTCGATGGAAGCGTGCCAACCAAGGTTGGCAGCTACCGGGTTGCATCGTCCGCCGGACGTGGCCGCTCAGGCCAGGTTGAACCCGGCGCTGCGTGCCAGGCCGTCGAAGTCCGGGAAGGACGTGGCGACGTTGGCGATGTCGTTGATGCGCACTTCGCCGTCGCTGATCTGGCCGGCAATGGCGAACGCCATGGCAATGCGGTGGTCGCCGTGGCTTTCGATGGTGCCGCTGCCCAGGCGCGCACCGCCGTGCAGGGTGGCGCCATCTTCGGCTTCATCCACCTGCATGCCCAGCGCGCGCAGGCCGGTGGCCATCGCGGCGAGGCGATCGGATTCCTTCACCCGCAGTTCGGCGGCGCCGCTGACCACGGTCTGCCCTTCCGCTGCGGCAGCAGCGACGAACAGTGCCGGGAACTCATCGATCATGTCCGGAACCAGCGCTTCCGGAATGCGCGCACCCTTCAGCGGTGCGTAGCGCACCACCAGATCGGCCACAGGTTCACCGCCCTGCTCGGCCGGATTCTCTTCGGTGATGTCCGCGCCCATCAGGCGCAGTGCATGCAGCAGGCCGGTGCGGCGCGGGTTCAGGCCAACCTGCTTCAGGCGCAGCTCGGAGCCGGGAATGATGCTCGCCGCCACCAGGTAGAACGCAGCCGAGGAGAAGTCGGCCGGCACCACGATGTCGGTGGCACGCAGGCGCTGGCCGCCACGCAGGCGCGCCTTCCCCGGCGAGAATTCGATGTCCACGCCAAACGCGGACAGCATGCGCTCGGTGTAGTCGCGGGTCGGGTGCGGTTCGGTCACCTGGGTTTCGCCCTGCGCATACAGGCCGGCCAGCAGTACGGCCGACTTGATCTGTGCGCTGGCCACCGGCGAGGCGAAGTCGATGCCGTGCAGCGTCTGGCCGCCATGCACGTGCAGCGGCGGCGTGCCATCGCTCTCGGTATCGATCTTCGCCCCCATCTGCGACAGCGGGGCGGTGACGCGGCGCATCGGACGACCGGACAGCGACTCATCGCCGATCAGCGTGCAATCGAACGCCTGCCCGGCCAGCAAGCCGGCCAGCAGGCGCATGCCGGTACCGGCGTTGCCGCAGTCCAACGGCGCATCCGGCGCTTTCAGGCCGTCGATGCCGACGCCGTGCACGATGCGCTGCGACGGGCTCGGCGTTTCGATGCGCACGCCCAGCTGGCTGAAGATACGCGCGGTGGCGCGAGTGTCTTCGCCTTCCAGGAAGCCCTCGATGTGCGAGGTGCCATCGGCCAGCGCGGCGAACATCACCGAGCGGTGCGAGACCGACTTGTCGCCGGGAATGGTCAGGCTGCCCTGCAGCGGCTGGCCCTTGCGGGCGATCCAGTGTTGCGCGTTGCTCATCGTTCGATCATTCCGTAAACGCCGGCAGCGCCGGCGATGCATCAGGGGCAGCGGCCGCAGCCGCCACAGCAGCACTCAGGGCACGGCCACCGGATAGGAACCCAGCACCTTGATCTGCGCCGAGTGCGCTTCCAGTTCGGCCAGCGCGGCCTGCATCGGCGCGTCGTCAATATGACCGGCCAGGTCGATGAAGAAGCCGTATTCCCACTTGCCGTGGTGCGACGGGCGCGACTCGATGCGGTTCATGCTGATGCCATGGCGGGCGAACGGGCTGAGCACGTCGAACAGCGCACCGGGCTTGTCATGGATGAACACCAGCACCGAGGTGCGGTCATGGCCGGAGGTCGGGAAGATGTTGCGGCCCACCACCAGGAAGCGGGTAGTGTTGTCGGCGTCGTTCTGGATCGGCTTGGTTACCACCTTCTTCAGGCCGTACACATGGCCGGCGCTCTCGCCACCGATGGCCGCTGCATCGTCGGCGTTACGCGCACGGCGCGCGCCTTCGGCATTGCTCGATACCGGAATCTTCTCGGCCTTGGGCAGGTTGGCGCGCAGCCAGGCCGAGGTCTGCATGAACGACTGCGGGTGTGCGTAGATGCGCTCGATGTCCTCGATGCGGCCGCTGCGCGACATCAGGTACTGCTGCACGCGCAGTTCCACTTCACCGCAGATCTTCAGGTTCGAGGTCAGGAACATGTCCAGGGTGATCTGGATGGTGCCCTGGCCCGAGTTCTCCACCGGCACTACGCCGAAATCGGCGTTGCCCGCTTCCACTTCCTGGAACACTTCTTCGATGCTGGCCATCGGCAGGCCCAGCGCCGAGCGGCCGAAGTGCTTGAGTACGGCCTGCTGGCTGAAGGTGCCTTCCGGGCCGAGGTAGCCGATCTTCAGTGGCTCCTGCTGGGCCAGGCAGGCCGACATGATCTCGCGGTAGACATGCACCAGCAGCTCATCACTGAGCGGGCCTTCGTTGCGGTCCACCACCATGCGCAGCACCTGCGCTTCGCGTTCGGGGCGGTAGTAGTCGACGGCGGCGGCGAGCTTGCCCTTGGCCTTGCCCACCTGATGGGCGAAGCGTGCGCGCTCGGCGATCAGGTTCTGGATGTCACGGTCGATCTGGTCGATCTTCGAACGCACATCGGCCAGCGCCAGCGGCGCCAGGGTCGGTGCCGGGTTCGAGGCGGCCTTGGCCTTGCCCTTCGCCCTGGCGGGCGCGCTGCCCTTGGCCGGTTCGGCCTTCTTCGTCGCCTTCTTGCTGGATTTGCTGCTTGCCATCGGAATTCCTTGTTGCGGGGCACGCACCCGACGGTGCGCGCCGTTCATTGCTCAACCGTGACGCTGCTGGAAATCGGCCATGAAGGCGACCAGCGCCTCGGCCCCGGCCAGCGGCATGGCGTTGTACAGCGAGGCGCGGATGCCGCCGACCACCTTGTGCCCCTTCAGCGCCAGCAGGCCGGCGGCCTTGGCTTCGGCCACGAAGCGGGCATCGAGTTCGGCATCGGGCAGGAAGAACGGGATGTTCATCCGCGAACGCGCCGCATGCGCGACTTTGTTGCGATAGAAGCCACCGGAGCCGTCGATGGCGCCGTACACCAGGGCGGCCTTGGCGACGTTGCGCCTGGCGAACTCGGCCACGCCGCCTTCGGCCAGCATCCACTTGAACACCAGCCCGGCCAGGTACCAGTTCCAGGTGGGCGGGGTATTGAGCATCGAATCGCGGGCGACGTGCGAGCGGTAATCGAAGATGTCCGCGCGCGGCTGGCCGCTGCGTTCAAGCAGGTCACGGCGGATGATCATCACCGCGATGCCGACCGGCCCCAGGTTCTTCTGCGCACCGGCATAGATCACGCCGTAGCGGCGTACATCCAGCGGCTCGCTGGCGATGGAGGAACTGAAATCGGCGATCAACGGGACGTTGCCGGTGTCGGGCACATCACGGAACTCGACGCCGTGGATGGTCTCGTTGGCGGTGATGTGCACATAGGCGGCATCGGGCGAGAGCTGCCAGTCGGCACGCGGCGGCAGCGTGCGGTAGCCATCGGCCTCGCTGCTGGCGGCAATGTTGACGTCGACGTAGACACCGGCCTGCTTGACTGCGGTCTTGCCCCAGTGGCCGCTGACCACGTAGTCGGCGCGCTGGCCCGGGGCGGCGAAGTTGAGCGGGATCAGGGCCTGCTGGGTGGTGGCGCCACCGGACAGGAACAGCACCGCATAGTCGTCGGGGATGTCGAGCAGGCGCCGCAGGTCGGCCTCGGCCTCGGCCGCCACGGACATGAACTCCGCGCCGCGATGGCTCATTTCCACGATCGAGGCGCCGGACCCGTGCCAGTCCAGCATTTCCGCCTGCGCCTGGCGCAGGACCGATTCCGGCAAGGTTGCAGGGCCGGCACTGAAGTTGAACGCGCGCGTCATGTCGCACCTGTGGGGCAAGGCCCCTAGTATGCCGCAGTGCACCAGCCTTGCGGCCTAGTGCGGCAAGGGAAATTTGGTTTCATTGGAATCCATTGGCCGCCAGCATGGATCCGGTAGTCGCCGACCTTGGTCGGCACCCACCGGAGCGGACCCTCTGGGTTCAGATCAGCGCGCGCCGAACCAGAGCAGCAGGCTGAGCAGCGCAGCCAGCAGCAGTGCGCTCACCAGCAGCCACGGCCAGCGCCGCACCTTGCGCGGTGCAGCCGGCAGAACCGACGCCTGCTCGGCATCCTGGCCCGACTCGTCCTCGACCGGCAGCGGCCGACGGCGCGGGTCGTGTGGCACTTCCAGCACGAAACGGTGCTGGCCATCGAACACGACCTGGTCGCCGGCCTGCAGCCAGCAGTGGCGTACCGCCACCCCGTTGACCCGGGTGCCGTCAGCACTGCCCAGGTCGCGCAGCAACACGCGCTCGCCGTGCACTTCCACCCGCGCATGCTGCTCGGCGAACGCCGGGTCATCGATGGCGATGTCGGCCTCGCTGCCGCGGCCAATCAGGCGGGCCCGCGACAGAGTGAAGCCACGCCCATGATGGAGACCACCGACACCGCGCAGCAGGCGCTGCTGTTCGTCGGTCCCTTCCTCGTTCTTCGGTGCAGGGGCCTGCAACAGGCTTTCGACTTCGCCCTGCAGCACCATTTCCACGCCATCCACGTACACCGCGTCGCCCGCGCGCAGCAGGGCCATCCGGCGCACCGGGCGGCCGTTCACGTGGATGCCGCGGATGCCATTACCCACCTGCAACCAGAGGCCGCGGTCGTCCATGCAGAACTGCGCAAGCAGCAGGGCGCCATTACCGGCGTCGCCAAGCCGCACGCTACCGTTGGCCTGGCGCACGATGCGCTGCACCCCGGGCCGCAGCGGCTGGTCGGGCTGTTGTTGCTGACTGAAGTGAACAAGCAGGTTCTGCACGCGGCGCAGCCTAGCAGGTTGGCCGCCAACGAAGAAGAACCTGCGATGAGTGCTTGGCGCGAAGGCCCTCGATGCGCACAATGCTCGCCCTCATTGATCATCCCCGCCCTGCGCCAGGAGCCTGCATGTCCACCATCGATGTCCGCCACGCCCACGCCCTGCCCGACGCACAGGCGCGCGCCGCGATCGAACAGGTTGCCGCCAAGTTGTCCGAGCGCTTTGGCCTGAAGTCCTCGTGGACCGCCGATGTGCTGAACTTCTCCGGCAGCGGCGTGGACGGTGCGATCGAACTGCAGCCGGGCGCCGTGCGCGTGACCGCCAAGCTGGGCTTCCTGCTGTCGGCGATGAAGGGCATGGTCGAAGGCGAGATCCAGCGCGTGCTGAAGGAAAAGCTGGGCTGAATCCCGACGGCGGCCGTCACGGCCGTGCAACGCCAACGCGCGCTACTCTCGGGGCAGGCCCAACTCCCACGGGAAGTGCGATGAACCAGTACGAGAACGACGACCGCCGCAACGACGACGCTTCTTTCGGTGACCAGGCCGAGCGCTTCTCGCGCAAGCTCAGCGACTCCGCGCAACAGGTCTGGCTGGCCGGCCTGGGCGCGCTGGGCCGTGCCCAGGCCGAAGGCAGCCGCTTCTTCGATGGCCTGGTGAAGGAAGGCGAAGCCTGGGAGGCACGCCGCCGTGAACGCAATGGCGAGCAGGGCCCGGGTTGGCGCGACAACGTGGAATCGTCGCTGGATGAGGCCCGCGAGAAAGCCTCCGGCACCTGGAACAAGGTCGAAAAGGCCTTCGACGACCAGGTGCAGGGCGTGCTCAAGCGCCTGCATGTACCCACCGCCGACGAAGTGACGGCGCTGGAAGCCCGCATCGATGCCCTGCATGCGCGCCTGGCCAAGCTGGAGAATCGCGCCGCCTCAGGTGCCGACGCTCCCGCCCCGGGCAGCCATCAGTCACCGGACAGCGTGCCCTGACCGCCATTGTTGCAATGCAATAAATTTTGATTGACAATCGCGAGCAACCCGCCAATCGCTTCGGCTGCCGTTTGTTCCCTCCCCTCACGGCTTCAGGATTGGCGGGTTTTTCGTGCCTGCCGTATGCCGAATCTGCGCGCGCCGTCACATTTCCTGTCAGGAACCTCCTGACCCAGCGGCGCGATACGACCTTTACACTGTCGTCTTCCGCACTCGCCCCCTCCGCGCACCTCCTGCATGCTCCCCTGGATCCTGGCCCTGCTGTCGGCCCTGTTTAGCTGTTCCCTTGCCGTTGTCTATCTGTGGTGGATCAAGCGGCGGCAGAAGGAGATGCAACTCGGCCTGCAGGCTCTGGCCGGCATGCACTGGCGCGAATTCTCGGTGCTGGTTCGGCGCATGCTGCGCGAACAGCGCGGCCTGCGTGAACTCAGCGATGCAACAGAGGAATCACGCGAGCCGAGCAGCGACTTCCTGCTCAGCGACGGCCCCAACACCTGGCTGGTGTCGTGCAAGCACGGTCTGGCTTATCGCATTGGTACCGCCGCGGTGAACGAACTGGGCGCCGCCGCGCGCCTGGCCGGCGCGAAGGGCGGCGTGCTGCTGACCGAAGGGCGGATCGAACGCGATGGCCGCAGCGCTGCCGAAAAACAGGCGGTGGAAGTGCTGGACGGCCCACGCCTGTGGCCACTTCTGCATCCCTACCTGCCGGGCGATATCGAAGCGCGCGTGCGCGCCAGCGCCAGGCATGAAGCGCTGCGCCGGATCGCGATTGCCGCACTGGGCTCGGTCACGCTCGGGTTGCTGGTGGGCTTGGGCCTGCAGGGCCTGCACATGGAAGAGGCCAGGCCTGTTGCCGCTGCACCGACGGCGGCAGCTCCTGCGGTCGCACCCGCAACCGAGCCGGGCCCGGTTGCGGCGGCACCGGCCACTCCACCGGCCCCCTCGGACACGGACGCGCGCAGCAATCCGAACCCGGATGCGGCCACCCTGGATCGCTACCAGGCCGAGCTGGCCCGTGCCCTCGCCGGCAAGCCCGGTATTGCCAGCGGCGTGTGGCTGACCCGGCAGACCCTGGCGATCAACCGCACCGGTGAACTGGACGCGGTGTGGCCACGGGTCTGCGAGGAAGTGCTGCACTACCCCGCGCTGCGCAACGTGCGCATCCAGCTCAATGCCCGCCCCGGCGTGGATGAGCCGGTGCGCTGGCGGCAGTGCGCTACGTATTGATGCGGCAGCATCCACGCATGGCGCGCATCTGCCAGTGGCTCGCACGCATCACGTAATCCCAACCGGGATTCAGTAGATCCACGCCATGCGTGGATGCCTCTGTGGCGTCGAGCTACGCTCGACTCATCGCGCATCACACGAACAGCAGCCCAGCATGGGCTCGGCTCTTCATGGCGCCGGCTCAGCCCAATGCTGCGAGATGGGCGATGTAACTGGAACGCGATTCACCCGCCGCTCTTGCCTGCGCATCCAGCCTAGCCAGGATCCGGCGTGGCAGGCTGAGGTTGACCCGCTCGATGGTGTCGTCCAGCAGCGCCGGATCAATGCAGATGTACGCAAGAATCCAACGGATGTCCTTGGATGCCTCGGCGGCGATTTTCTGGGGCGCGGAAGGTGTCGGAATCGAGCGCCCGTCATCCAGGGCCGCGTCGATCCAGGCAAGCGCAGCCTCTTCCGCAGCGCTGAGCGCATCATCAAGCGTGTCGGCCGCCGAGAAGCACCCGGGCAGATCCGGAACGACGACGCCCCAGGCGGTGCGCTCATCGCCTGCCTCGATCAAGACTGGATAGCGCATGGGACCTCCTACGTCAGCCTTGCGAGCTTCCGCGAATCCGCCGACAGGTCCAACCTGCCGCTTCCAATTCCCGGATGAGCTCCCTGCTCTTCATGCAGGGACGATACACATCGTACACACGCCCCGACAGAGTTCAAGGCGACAGTACAGGCTGAGCGAATCGGCGCCTAGCGCGCGCCCGGCGCAAAGCGCGCCACCAGGTCCCACGCGTCGCCAAGGAACACCTGCCGCACGCGGGTGATCGGCTGTTCACCGCGCCAGGTCAGGCGCTCGATCACCAGGCAGGCGGTGCCAGGCTTCACGTCCAGCAGCTTGGCCGTGGCGGTGTCCGCGCCCCAGGCACTGATGCGGTGCTGGGCCCGGGTCCACGACACGTTCTGCAGCAGCCAGCTGCCCGGTGCGGTGGTGTTGAAATCGACCTCCAGCACCTCGGGCACGCCGACCGGACTGATCAACCGATGTTCCAGCGCCAACGGGCGGCCATCGGCCAGGTGCAGGCAGCGCATCGCCAGCAGCTTCTGCTGGCCGGCCAGCTCGAGCTCGCCGGGATTGCCGGCGTCGGCCAGGCGCAGTTCGCGCTGCAGCAGCCGGTAGCCATACTGATGCCCGCGCGAGCCCACCTCCATCGCGATATCGGGGATCTCCAGCGCCACCTGCTCCAGGTGCGGCGGCTGCCGTGCCACGAACGAGCCGGCGCGACGGCGGCGCTCGATCATGCCGCTCTCGGCCAGTGCGGTCAGCACCTTGTTCACCGTCATCCGCGAGCAACCGTACTGCTCCATCAGCTCGTGCTCGTACGGGATGCGGAAGCCCGGCGCCCACTCTCCGCTGAGGATGCGGCTTTCCAGATCGCTGCGGATACGCTGGTTGAGCGTGGCGGACTTGCTGGCCTTCACGTAATGGAGTCTCGGTGGCGGGAGGCGATCAGTCCAGCACGCCCTTCAGGGCGGCGGCAAAGGCGGTGGTGATCGCCTCGCGCTGCAGGTGGCGGCCGTCGGCCACGTACTGGCGGCCATGGCGCCAGACCGATCGCAGCGCGCCATTACGTGCGGCGAACACCCAGCTGTCAAGCCACGCGTCGTCCTGTCGCGCCTGCAGCGCGGGATGCGCAGCGTCCAGTTCAACCAGGTCGGCACTGGCACCGACCTGCAGGCCCGCCGCCACGCCCAGTGCCTGCGCACCGCCATGCAGTGCGCCCTCGAACAGGAAGCGACCGGTGCTGCGGGTGGCATCCGGGGCCAGCACATTGCGCCCGCGCAGGGTCAGGCGCTGGCCGTACTCGAGCAGGCGCAGCTCTTCGGCGGCGTCGATCAACACATTGGAATCGGAACCGACGCCGAAGCGACCGCCTTCGCGTGCGAACGCCCGCATCGGGAACAGGCCATCGCCCAGGTTGGCCTCGGTGATCGGGCACAGACCGGCCACGGCCCGGCTGGCCACGATGGCTGCGCGCTCGTCGTCGGTGATGTGGGTGGCATGCACCAGGCACCAGCGCGCGTCCACCGGCGCATGGTTGTACAGCCACTGCACCGGGCGCTGGCCGCTCCAGGCCAGGCAGGCCTCGACTTCGCGCACCTGCTCGGCGATATGGATGTGCACCGGGCCGTCGGTCAGCGGCAGCAACGCACTCAGTTCCTCGCCGGTGACTGCACGCAGGCTGTGCGGCGCGATTCCGAGCACCGCGTCAGGCAGCGCGGCCAATGCCGGCCTGGCGGCCTCCAACAGCTGCGCGAAGCCGTCCACATCGTGGATCAGGCGACGCTGCGCGGGATTAGGCGGCGCACCGCCGAAATCAGCATGGGCATAGAACACCGGCAACAGGGTCAGGCCGATGCCGGTCTGATCGGCCGCCGCCGCAATCCGCGCACTCATCTCGGCACGGTTGGCATACGGGCGACCGTCGGCGTCGTGGTGCAGATAGTGGAATTCGCCAACGCGGGTGAAGCCACTTTCCAGCATTTCCATATAGGCCTGGGCGGCGATGGCCTGCACCGCATCCGGGCGCAGGTGGGCCAGGAAGCGGTACATCAGTTCGCGCCAGCTCCAGAAACTGTCGCCGTCACCGCCGCCGATCTCGGTCAGGCCGGCCATGCCACGCTGGAACGCATGGCTGTGCAGGTTGGGCAGGCCCGGCACCAGGATGCCGACCCGGGTATCGCCCGGCTGCGCACCCTGGCCCGTGCGGATGTCCGTGATGCGGCCGTCCTGCACCTGCAACTGGACATCGCGGGCCCAGCCTCCGGCCAGCAGGGCGTGGGCGGCATGGAATCTGTTGGGGGAACGCGAATCGGACATGGCTGGACAACCCGAAATGGACGCCTATATTGTATAGACATATAAGCACAGCCGCGTTGTGGATGCCATGCACGTCGATACCCTCTGGTCCAACGTCCACCTGATCACCCTCGACGGCGACGGCCTGGGCGTCATCCGCGATGGCGTGCTGGCCTGCGCCGACGGACGCATCGTCCATGTCGGCACCGCCGGCAGCGATGCCCACCTGCAACCGACCACCCGCATCGACGGCGAAGGCCGCTGGATCTCGCCGGGACTGATCGACTGCCACACCCATCTGGTCTACGCCGGCAACCGCGCCAACGAGTTCGAGCAGCGCCTGCAGGGCGTCAGCTATGCCGAGATCGCCCGTGCCGGCGGCGGCATCGTCTCCACCGTGCGTGCCACCCGCGCCGCCACGCCGGAACAGCTGGCCCGTGAAAGCCGCCCCCGCCTGCTGGCGATGCGCGCCGAAGGCGTGACCACGCTCGAGATCAAGTCCGGCTACGGCCTGACTTTGCCCGACGAACGCAAGCAATTGCAGGTGGCGCGTGCGCTGGGCGAGGAATGCCGGGTCAACGTGGTGACCACCTTCCTCGGCGCACATGCCATCCCGCCGGGCCGCGAGGCACAGGAATACACCGACGAGGTGTGCAACGTGATGATTCCGGCCATCGCCGCCGAAGGCCTGGCCGAAGCGGTGGATGTGTTCTGCGAGAACATCGCCTTCTCGCCCGCGCAGGCGCGGCAGGTGTTCGAGGCGGCACGCGCCCACGGGCTGGCGGTGAAGATCCATGCCGAGCAGCTGAGCAACCAGCATGGCGCCGAACTGGCGGCCGGCTTCGGTGCACTCTCGGCCGACCATATCGAGCACCTCGATGACGCCGGCATCGCGGCAATGGCCGCCGCCGGCACCGTCGCCGTGCTGCTGCCCGGCGCCTTCTATTTCACCCGCGATACCACCCTGCCGCCGATCGCGGCGCTGCGTGCGGCCCGGGTCCCGCTGGCGCTGGCCACCGACAGCAACCCGGGCACCTCGCCCCTGACCAGCCCGCTGCTGGCGATGAACATGGGCGCCACCCTGTTCCGCCTGACCGTGGACGAGTGCATCGCTGGCTTCACCCGTGAAGCGGCGCGTGCGCTGGGCCATGGCGACCGTATCGGCCGACTGGCCGTGGGCATGGACTGCGACCTGGCGATCTGGGACATCGACGCCCCCGCCGACCTGGTCTATCGCATTGGATTCAACCCGCTGCACGCGCGCGTGGTGCGCGGACAGCCCGACCTGCCTGCCTCCTGGAGCAACACATGAGCAACACCCTGGTTCTTCGCCCCGGCCACGTCACTCTCGCCCAGTGGCGGCAGGTCTATCGCGGTGCACCGCTGGCACTGGACCCGGCCGCGCTGCCGGTGGTGCGTGCCAGTGCCGCGGCCGTGGCCGCCATCGTCGCCAAGGGCGCGCCGGTCTATGGCATCAACACCGGCTTCGGCAAGCTGGCCAGCGTGCGCATCGAGCGCGAGGACCTGGCCACCCTGCAGCGGAACATCGTGCTCTCACATGCTGCCGGTGTGGGCGAGCCGATGCCGGCCAGCGTAGTGCGCCTGATGATGGCGCTGAAGCTGGTCAGCCTTGCGCAGGGTGCTTCGGGCATCCGTGAGGACACCCTGCTGCTGCTGGAGGCGATGCTGGTCAAGGGCGTGCTGCCGGTGGTGCCGGCACAGGGCTCGGTGGGTGCTTCGGGTGACCTGGCACCGCTCTCGCACCTGGCCAGCGTGATGCTGGGCGTGGGCGAAGCCTTCATCGGCGACGAACGCCTGCCCGCGGTCGATGCTCTGGCGCGCGCCGGTCTGCAGCCGATCGAACTGGGCGCGAAGGAAGGCCTGGCGCTGCTCAACGGCACCCAGTTCTCCACCGCTTATGCGCTGGCTGGCCTGTTCGAGATCGAGACCGTGTTCCAGGCCGCGCTGGTCACGGGCGCACTCGCGGTGGAAGCGGCCAAGGGCTCCGATACGCCGTTCGACCCGCGCATCCACGCCATCCGTGGCCAGCGCGGGCAGATCGCCACCGCGGCCACCCTGCGCACGCTGATGCAGGGCTCGGACATCCGCGAATCGCACCGTGACAACGATGTGCGCGTGCAGGATCCGTACTGCCTGCGCTGCCAGCCGCAGGTGATGGGTGCCGCACTGGACATCCTGCGCCAGGCCGCGACCACGCTGGAAATCGAAGCCAATGGCGTGTCCGACAACCCGCTGGTGTTCACCGATACCGGCGAAGCCCTGTCCGGCGGCAACTTCCACGCCGAGCCGGTGGCCTTCGCCGCCGACATGCTGGCGATGGCGGTGTGCGAGATCGGCTCGATCAGCGAGCGCCGCCTGGCGATGCTGGTGGACCCGGCGCTGTCCGGCCTGCCGGCGTTCCTGACCCCGCGCCCGGGCCTCAACTCGGGCTTCATGATTCCGCAGGTGACCGCCGCCGCGCTGGTCTCGGAAAACAAGCAGCGCGCCTACCCGGCGAGCGTTGATTCGATCCCCACTTCGGCCAACCAGGAAGACCATGTGTCGATGGCCGCGCACGGCGCGCGCCGCCTGATGCAGATGGCCGAGAACGCGGCCAACGTGATCGGCATCGAGCTGCTGGCCGCCGCGCAGGGCTGCGACTTCCACGCCCCGCTGCGCTCCAGCGCCGCGCTGGAAAGCGTGCGCGCCACCCTGCGTGCGCAGGTACCGACGCTGGAAGAGGATCGCTACTTCCACCCGGACATGGTGGCCGCCACGAACCTGGTGCGCAGCGGCGCGTTGGCGCAGGGCCTGGCCGATCTGTTGCCGACCGCGGAACCGCAGGCATGAACGCCCATCCCGAATGGCTGACCGTGCACGAGGGCGACGCCCCCCTCATCGTCAGCTTCCCGCATACCGGCAGCGAGCTGCCGCACGACCTGATCGGCGACTACCATTCGCCGTGGCTGGCCCGTCGCGACGCCGACTGGTGGGTGCACGAGCTGTACGACTTCGTGCGCGGCATGGGCGCGACCACGGTGCGCTCGGCGATCTCACGTTCAGTGATCGATCTCAATCGTGATCCCAGCGGTGTCTCGCTGTACCCAGGCCAGAACACCACCGGCCTGTGCCCGCTGACCACCTTCGACAACCAGCCGCTGTACCACGCCGGGCGCGAGCCGGACGAGGCGGAAATCGCCCGCCGCCGCGATACCTATTTCCTGCCCTACCACGATGCGCTGGCCGCGCAGATCACCCGCCTGCGCGCACGCTACGGCACCGTGGTGGTGTACGACGCGCACTCGATCCGCTCGCACATTCCACACCTGTTCGACGGCGAACTGCCGCAGTTCAACCTGGGCACCGCCGGCCCCTCCGGCACACCGGACACCTCCTGCGACAACGCCTTGAGCGATGTGGTGGAGAACCTGCTGAAAATCAGTGGCATGAGCCAGGTGCGCAACGGCCGCTTCAAGGGCGGCTGGATCACCCGCCACTACAGCAACATCGCCGGCGGCGTGCATACCCTGCAGATGGAACTTGCCTGCCGCGGCTACATGCACGAGCCACTGCCCGACCAGGTGGACGAACACAGCTGGCCCACCCCGCTCGACCCCGACCACGCCGCACCGCTGCGCCACACCCTGGCGCAGGTGCTCAACGCCTGCCTTGAATTCGCTACGAACCGGAGCGCCGCATGACCCGCAACGACCCGTCCCGCACCATCGCCGCGCCGACCGGCACCACGCTCAACGCCAAGAGCTGGCTGACCGAAGCGCCGCTGCGCATGCTGATGAACAACCTGCACCCGGACGTGGCCGAGCGCCCGCAGGAACTGGTGGTGTACGGCGGCATCGGCCGCGCCGCGCGCGATTGGGAGAGCTTCGATGCGATCGTCGAAACGCTCAAGCGCCTGGATGACGACCAGACCCTGCTGGTGCAGTCGGGCAAGCCGGTGGGCGTGTTCCGCACCCACGCCGACGCACCGCGCGTGCTGATCGCCAATTCCAACCTGGTTCCGCGCTGGGCCAACTGGGACCACTTCAACGAGCTGGATAAGAAGGGCCTGGCCATGTACGGCCAGATGACCGCGGGCAGCTGGATCTACATCGGCGCGCAGGGCATCGTGCAGGGCACCTACGAGACCTTCGTGGAAATGGGTCGCCAGCACTTCGGTGGCGACCTGACCGGCAAGTGGCTGTTCACCGGCGGCCTGGGCGGCATGGGCGGCGCGCAGCCGCTGGCCGCGGTGATGGCCGGCGCCTCGTGCCTGGCAGTGGAATGCCGCAAGAGCAGCATCGACATGCGCCTGCGCACCGGATACCTGGATACCTGGACCGATAACCTGGACGAAGCGCTGCGCCTGATCGACGAGTCGTGCAAGACGGGGACGCCGAAGTCGGTGGGCCTGCTCGGCAACGTCGCCGATGTGCTGGCCGAACTGCTCAAGCGCGGCATCAAGCCCGACCTGCTGACCGACCAGACCTCCGCACATGACCCGGTGAACGGCTACCTGCCGCAGGGCTGGACCGTCGAACAGTGGGACGACAAGCGCGTAGCTGCCCCCAAGGAAGTGGAGAAGGCTGCACGCGCGTCGATGGCCAACCACATCCGCGCCATGCTCGGCTTCCACGCGCTGGGCGTGCCGACCGTGGACTACGGCAACAACCTGCGGCAGATGGCGCTGGAAGAAGGCGTGGCCAATGCCTTTGACTTCCCCGGTTTCGTGCCGGCCTACATCCGTCCGCTGTTCTGCCGCGGCATCGGCCCGTTCCGCTGGGCGGCGCTGAGCGGTGACCCGGAAGACATCGCCAAGACCGATGCCAAGGTGAAGGAACTGATTCCGGACAACCCGCACCTGCACCGCTGGCTGGACATGGCCGCCGAGAAGATCAAGTTCCAGGGACTGCCGGCGCGCATCTGCTGGGTGGGCCTGGGCGATCGCGATCGACTGGGCCTCGCCTTCAACGAGATGGTCGCCAACGGCGAGCTGAAGGCGCCGGTGGTGATCGGCCGCGACCACCTGGACAGCGGCAGCGTGGCGTCGCCGAACCGCGAAACCGAAGCGATGGCCGACGGCTCCGATGCAGTATCCGACTGGCCGCTGCTGAACGCCCTGCTCAATACCGCCAGCGGCGCGACGTGGGTGTCGCTGCATCACGGCGGCGGCGTCGGCATGGGCTTCTCGCAGCACGCCGGCATGGTGATCGTCTGCGACGGCACCGAGGCCGCCGCCAAGCGCATCGGCCGCGTGCTGTGGAACGACCCGGCCACCGGCGTGATGCGCCATGCCGATGCCGGCTATGAGATCGCGATTGATTGCGCGAAGGAAAAGGGATTGGATCTGCCGGGAATCCTGGGCTGATCGCAGGGGTGCCGGCCAGCGGCCGGCACTATCGGGCACGTTCCGCCCTGGCAGGTGTGGTAGTGCCGGCC